>JAPSKG010000081.1 GCA_031177795.1 Domibacillus sp. | reverse complement strand
CCGAAAACGAATGCAAACCGGAAGCCGACACGCCAGGAAAAGTTGCCGTCCTGGTTTACTGATAAAAAAGAAGAACCAAATAAGAACAGCAAGGAATTTGAAGCGAAAAAGCTGAAACTTCGAGAAGAATTGAGAAAACGGAAAGAAGGGACGTCTGCTCGTGAAAAAGATTAATGAGGCATTTGGAAGCCTGAAATCGTCGCCCGGGTTCAACGAGCAATATGAAAAAATGAAAAAAGAAGTGCTTACTGACCCGGCAATTCAAGCGTTTATTCAGGAGCATGAACTTGGCGAAAAAGAAGTGGCGCGGGCACTTGGAAAGCTATATGAATACAAGTCGCAAAGCCATAATTGTGATAAGTGCCCTTCGTTGAATGAATGTGTAAATGTAATGGCTGGCTTTGAACCCGCCCTGGCTATGCGCTATAAAGCAATAGAGCTTGACTACAAGCGTTGCTCCCGCAAAATTCGTGATGATGAAATGCAGTACTTACGCCGTCATGTAAAAAGTCTTTATATGCCAAAAGATGTATTAAAAGCTACATTTGAACAAGTTGATGATGAAAATGAAAGCAAGATTGATGCTGTTTTTATAGCAAAGGATTTTGTCGATGGCTATAAACCCGGGGCAATGTCAAAAGGACTTTATATATATGGGAAGTTTGGTGTAGGAAAATCATTTTTGCTAGGAGCCATTGCTAATGAGCTGGCTGAAAAACATGTTGCATCCATGATTGTTTATTTTCCTGAGTTTGTTCGTGAAATGAAACAGTCTTTAAACGACCAGTCGACCGGTGAAAAGTTGGAAGCTGTTAAGTCAGCTCCTGTTTTGATGATCGATGATATTGGCGCCGAAACAATGTCTAGCTGGATTCGGGATGATATATTGGGAACCATTTTACAGCATCGCATGCTTGAAGGGCTGCCGGTTTTGTTTACATCAAACTTTAATTATTCAGAGCTGGAACATCATTTAACCCATTCGCAGCGTGGTGAAGCGGAAGCGTTAAAAGCAGCGCGTATTATGGAGCGCATTAAACACCTGACAAAACCTATAGAGATAAGTGGGGCCAACCTGCGAATTTAAAACATGCTTGATTTTAAAGTAGAGTGATACTATAATAACGTCATATGAAAAGCAATGACAGGGATACGTTTGGTTTGAAACGTCTACAGAGAGGGAAAGCATGGGCTGCAACTTTCCTGGCGGGAAAAATACATTCACCACCCTCGAGCTCTGCCTTCGAACACGATTTGTCAGTAAAAGGCGGCGGCACCAGACCGTTATCTGACTGCAATGAGCCGGCAAATGCCGGAAAGTTGGGTGGAACCGCGATTTAAACCTCGCCCCTTCGTAATGAAGGAGCGAGGTTTTTTTACGTTTTTTACCAAAAAGGAGGAATCATAAATGTCAATTCAATTAACTTTTCCAGATGGAGCTGTAAAAGAATTTCCGAATGGAACAACAATGGAAGATGTGGCTCAGTCTATCAGTCCTGGTCTTCGCAAAAAAGCTTTAGCGGGGAAAGTAGCGGGAAAACAAATTGATTTAAAAACACCTATTGAGGAAAGCGGCGCAATCGAAATTATTACACCAGAGCATGCTGATGCGCTGGAAATCTTGCGCCACAGTACTGCACACTTAATGGCTCAAGCAATTAAGCGCGTTTATGGGGCAGATAAAGTCAAGCTTGGCGTTGGCCCGGTAATTGAAGGCGGTTTTTATTACGATATTGATTTAGATGAATCAATTACTCCGGAAGACTTGCCGAAAATTGAAAAAGAGATGAAAAAAATCATCAATGAAAATGTTCCGGTCATTCGTAAAGAAGTAACACGTGATGAAGCAAAGAAATTTTACGAGGAAATCGGCGACGAATACAAGATTGAGCTGCTTGAAGCCATCCCGGCTGATGAAACAGTTACGCTTTATGAGCAAGGCGATTTTACGGACCTTTGCCGTGGAGTGCATGTTCCATCAACGGGCAAGTTGAAAGAATTTAAATTATTGAATATTGCTGGTGCTTACTGGCGCGGAAACTCTGATAACAAAATGCTTCAGCGTATTTATGGCACAGCTTTCTTTAAGAAAGAAGATCTTGAACATCACTTGAAAATGCTTGAAGAAGCAAAAGAACGCGATCATCGTAAAATCGGTAAAGAGCTTGACTTGTTTATGAACTCGCAAAAAGTTGGCCAGGGACTGCCGCTATGGCTGCCAAAAGGAGCGACAATCCGCCGTATTATTGAGCGTTACATTGTTGATAAAGAAGCAAGTCTTGGATATGATCATGTTTACACTCCTGTATTGGGAAGCGTAGAGCTTTATAAAACGAGCGGACACTGGGACCACTATCAAGATGGCATGTTCCCGCTGATGGAAATGGACAACGAAGATCTTGTTCTTCGTCCAATGAACTGCCCTCATCATATGATGATTTATAAAAATGACATTCATAGCTACCGTGAATTGCCGATTCGGATTGCCGAGCTTGGCACAATGCACCGTTATGAAATGTCAGGCGCGCTTGCGGGCCTTCAGCGCGTGCGCGGCATGACCTTAAATGACGCACACATTTTCGTTCGCCCGGATCAAATTAAAGATGAACTAAAACGCGTTGTGCAACTTGTTCTGGAAGTGTATAAAGATTTTGATTTAACGGATTATTCGTTCCGCCTTTCTTACCGTGATCCTCAAGATACAGAAAAATATTTTAATGACGATCAAATGTGGGAAAAAGCACAGGGAATGTTGAAAGAAGCAATGGATGAACTTGGAATGGACTATGTAGAAGCAGAAGGAGAAGCGGCTTTTTACGGACCAAAGCTTGATGTTCAGGTGAAAACAGCACTTGGCAAAGAAGAAACTTTATCAACTGTACAGCTTGATTTCCTTTTGCCAGAGCGCTTTGACTTAACATATGTAGGCGAAGACGGCAAACAGCACCGCCCGGTTGTTATTCATCGTGGTGTTGTTTCTACAATGGAACGTTTTGTGGCTTTCTTGATTGAAGAATATAAAGGAGCTTTTCCAACATGGCTGGCACCGGTTCAAGTACAGATTATCCCTGTTTCAAACGAAGTGCATTTTGATTATGCAAAAGAGCTCCAAGAAAAATTGCGCCTTGCCGGTATACGCGTTGAATTAGATGATCGTGAAGAAAAGCTAGGTTATAAAATTCGAGAAGCACAAATGAAAAAAATTCCTTACATGCTTGTTGTTGGCGATAAAGAGCTTGAAAGCGGTTCTGTTAATGTTCGCAAATATGGTGAACAAAACTCAGAAACACTGTCATTTGAAGATTTTCTTAACCACGTTCATAAAGAAGGAAAACGTTAATCAAAAAAACAGTTGTTTTTTTAAAAAAGCAATGGTATGATTTAAAACGTTGGTTCTTTCAATTGCGCCTCTGGACATTTGAGAGAATATATGATATAGTTACTTAGGTGAATAGAACACACAATAAAAGAAAGCAGAAGCGCCCGCTTCTCACCTCGTCTGACATTTTGTTGGCAGGTTGACATGGTAAACAACAAAGCTGTTTAGCAGCTTTTTACTGGCGGGGCATCTCTTTTAGATGCCTCGCTTTTTTTCATGCAGAAGCGCGTAAATTCTTTTATATAAAGTGTTTCTAAATTGACCCGGAGGTGGCTTATTATTAGCAAAGACATGAATTTAAATGAAGGCATCCGTGCCCGTGAAGTACGCTTGATCGATCAAAACGGCGATCAGCTAGGCATTAAACAAAAACGTGAAGCGCTGGAAATTGCTGCTCGCGTAAATCTTGATCTTGTGCTTGTTGCACCAAATGCGAAACCGCCTGTAGCCCGCATTATGGATTACGGAAAATTCAAGTTTGAACAGCAGAAGAAAGAGAAGGAAGCCAGAAAAAACCAAAAGATCATCCAATTGAAAGAAGTGCGTCTCAGCCCAACAATTGATGACCATGATTTCAATACAAAACTTCGCAATGCGATCAAGTTTTTGGAAAAGGGTGACAAAGTAAAAGCATCGATCCGATTTAAAGGACGTGCGATTACGCATAAAGAAATCGGCCAGCGTGTACTTGACCGCTTTGCAGAAGCGTGCAAGGAAGTTGCGACTATTGAGTCTAAGCCGAAAATGGATGGCCGTAGCATGTTTCTAATTATGGCGCCAAAAAACGAAAAGTAAACCAGTTTGAGGAGGAAGTCGAAATGCCAAAAATGAAAACTCACCGTGGTTCTGCCAAACGTTTCAAAAAAACAGGTTCAGGTAAATTGAAACGTTCACACGGTTACACAAGCCACTTGTTTGCAAACAAGTCTACAAAACAAAAACGTAAATTGCGCAAAGGCGCTCTTGTATCTAAAGGCGATTTCAAACGCATTCGCCACATGCTTGATAATCTGTAAGAAAATTAACGTAACATCATTAGGAGGGAAATAGTATGCCACGCGTAAAAGGCGGTACTGTAACACGCAAACGTCGTAAAAAGGTTCTTAAGTTAGCAAAAGGTTATTTCGGTTCGAAACATCGTTTATATAAAGTTGCCAATCAACAGGTAATGAAATCCCTGCAATATGCATACCGGGATCGTCGCCAAAAGAAACGCGATTTCCGCAAATTGTGGATTACTCGTATCAATGCAGCTGCACGTATGAACGGTCTTTCTTACAGCCGTTTAATGCATGGTTTGAAACTTGCTGGTATCGAAGTAAACCGCAAAATGCTTGCTGATCTTGCAATCAACGATGAAAAAGCTTTTGCACAGCTTGCAGATGCAGCAAAAGAAGCAGCAAAAAAACAACTAGCTTAATTTAAAAACTGCCCTGAGGTCTCTCAGGGCAGTTTTTTTCATGCTTGAAAATAAGCCAGGATTCTCATATATTATGCGTTTTGAAAACAATTTGGTAAAATAAATGATGGAGGTGCAGCAGTGCCGATAACATTTATTTATTTTATTGCCATTAACTTTATTGCTTATATAGCGATGGCAAACGACAAAAAAAAAGCGCGTCAGCGAAAATACAGGACGCGTGAAAAAACACTTTGGCTGCTGGCGCTTTTAGGAGGCGGGCCTGGAAGTTATGTGGCGATGCAAACTCACCGGCATAAAACCAGGCACACTGGTTTTAAATATGGCATGCCGATACTGGCTGCTGTCGATCTGGTTGCTGTTGCCATAATAGGAGGTACATCATTATGAACATGGAAAAGTTATTTACTATGCAACACGAGCTTGACCGCTACATAGAAGAAGAGCACAACTTAAAAGGGACTCATTTATTTGAGCAAAAAATACTGGCTCTGCTGGTTGAAATAAGTGAGCTTGCTAATGAAACACGCTGCTTTAAATTTTGGAGCAAAAAAGGGCCGTCAGCACAAAAAGTAATATTAGAAGAATTTGTTGATGGGGTTCATTTTATCTTATCGCTTGGTCTTTTAACAGGTTTTAAAAATACAATTCCTTCAACTGAACAAAAAGGCAAAACGTTAACAGAGCAATTTTTGATGGTAATGGAATCAGTTCATATGTTCCAAAAAGATTCAACAAAGGAAATGTATGAACGGCTGGTAAACGGGTATTTTACGCTGGGGGAAATGCTGGGCTTTTCAACTGAAGAAGTAGAAAAAGCATATATTGCAAAAAATGAAGTGAATTATGAACGACAAAAGTCAGGTTATTAAAAAGGAGGATATATTATAATGAAGAAACTCGATGAAACGTTAACAATGCTAAAAGAATTGACGGATGCAAAAGGCATTGCTGGAAACGAGCGGGAAGTGCGCGACATCATGAAAAAGTATATCGAACCGTTTTCTGACGATGTAACAACGGATGGTCTCGGAAGCTTAATTGCCAAAAAAATGGGAGATGCAAATGGGCCGAAGATCATGGTCGCAGGCCATTTAGATGAAGTTGGATTTATGGTAACGCGAATTGATGAAAAAGGCTTTATCCGTTTTCAAACAGTAGGTGGATGGTGGAGCCAGGTTATGCTGGCCCAGCGTGTAACGATTGTTACAAGAAAAGGTGATGTAACAGGAGTAATCGGGTCAAAGCCGCCGCACATTTTGCCAGCAGAAGCACGTAAAAAACCGGTGGATATAAAAGACATGTTTATTGATATTGGGGCTTCAACTAAAGAAGAAGCAACAGAATGGGGCGTGCGTCCGGGAGATATGGTAGTTCCTTATTTTGAATTTACCATTATGAATAACGAAAAAATGCTGCTTGCTAAAGCATGGGACAATCGAATTGGCTGTGCGATTGCAATAGATGTATTAAAATATGTCCAAGATAAAAAACATGCAAATGTAGTTTATGGAGTTGGAACGGTACAAGAAGAAGTAGGCTTAAGAGGCGCGAAAACATCAGCTCATCAAATTCAGCCGGATATTGCTTTTGGAGTTGACGTTGGAATTGCCGGAGACACACCCGGTGTAACAGAAAAAGAAGCAATGGGTAAAATGGGCAAAGGGCCGCAAATTATTTTATACGATGCATCAATGGTTTCCCATAAAGGGTTGCGTGATTTTGTCACGGATGTCGCGGATGAGCTAGGCATTCCATATCAGTTTGATGCGATGGCGGGCGGCGGTACAGACTCAGGTGAAATTCATAAAACGGCAAACGGCGTGCCGGCACTGTCAGTTACCATTGCAACAAGATATATACATTCACATGCGGCGATGCTTCACCGGGACGATTACGAAAATGCAGTAAAGTTGCTTGGGGAAGTAATTCTTCGTCTTGACCGTGAAACAGTAAATAAAATTACTTTTGACGCGTGATCAAAAAAGAACCTCTCACGAAATTGTGAGAGGTTCTTTTTGAATAGAGTAAGAAGTTTCGGCCGACAAAACCACACATTTTTTCATCCCATTTTCATTTGTGTATTAAAAGGAAGTATAAGATTTATATGGAAAAAATGAAAAATTACCCCTGATTTTATCAAAAGGAAATTTAATTTTAAAATATCCCCTCTTTTATAAAAAGAGGGGGGAAAGATCAAGACTGTAATGCAGATGACATACGCTCTAAAACTAATTTTTGCTCTTCAGCTGAGCTTTTTTTCCAAAAAAGCTCAAGCATTACACCAAGGCCAGGCAGTGTTTTTTCTTCTCCTTTTGAAATAGCGTCCTGGATAACTGATGATAATTCATTTGGATTCTGGCCTTGCAAGTTTTGAACAATCGCATTGCGTAAGTTCATGTTTATCCCTCCTCATTGCGCTTATTTTGACCGGAGCAGCACTTAATATACAGAAAAATGCTATAATAAATTTCCGGCGAAAGGAGAATAATGATGAACTATATCCAATCCACAAATAACGCACATATTAAGCAGCTAAATAAATTATGGACAAAAAAAGAACGGGATAAAACGGGCCTTTATTTGTTGGAGGGCTTTCATCTTGTTGAAGAAGCACTCCAGCACAAAGAAGCAATCAACGAACTTCTTTTATCCGAAGAAGCGGTTATTCCGGCTGCATGGAACACAGATAACGTAGAGGTAACCATGATTTCTCCGGAGGTAGCGGAAAAACTTTCTGACACAAAAAATGGCCAGGGTGTTTTTGCCGTTTGTCAAAAACAAACAGAAAAAGAACTTCCAGAGGGAACTTCTTTTTTATTGATGGATGGTGTACAAGATCCTGGAAACCTTGGAACCATGATCCGGACAGCAGATGCAGCGGGACTTGACGCAGTCATCATCGGGGAAGGCTCTGGAGACTTGTATAACCCAAAAGTGCTTCGTTCAGCTCAAGGAAGCCATTTTCACATTCCGGTTTTGCAGCTTAGTGTACAGGAAGCGGTTCAAGAATTGAAAAAGCGCGGCATTCCGGTTTACGGAACCGCTCTTGAAAAAGCGTCAGATTACCGCAGCGAGCCGGCCGGGCCATTTGCCCTTCTTGTTGGAAATGAAGGAAACGGCGTGAGGCCAGAATTATTAAAAGAAACATCAAAAAACATTTATATTCCAATCTTCGGAAAAAGTGAATCATTAAATGTAGCTGTAGCGGCGGGCATCCTTCTTTATCATTTTCGGGAAAACAATTGAATTTCAAAAACGGGTTGTCTATAATAATGAGTGTAAATTTGATAAATAAAAGGCAATGACGGAGAAAAGTACGCCGCCTCTCTTTTTTTAGGAAGAAAATGCCCTGACTGAAAGCATTTTTAAAAAGAAACGGCCGAAGTTCACCTCCCGAGCTGGTGCTTGGACCACTTTGTGTAAAGGCACACCGGTTTTAAACAGCCGTTATTCGAATGAAGTGAACACATATTAGTTATGTGTTAAAAAGGGTGGTACCGCGATCTTAGAAGCCTCGTCCCTTTCCGGGAACGGGGCTTTTTTTGTTGCTAAAAAGGAGGAAAAAACATGGAAGAACAGTTAAAAGGACTGCAAGCCGACGCAGTTGCCAAAGCAGCTGCTGCAACAAATTTAAAAGAATTGAATGATATCCGTGTTGCTTATTTAGGAAAAAAAGGGCCGGTAACAGAAGTATTAAAAGGCATGGGCAAGTTATCAGCGGAAGAACGTCCAAAAATGGGTGCGCTAGTAAACGAAGTCCGAGAAGCAATTGCAACAGCTATTGAAGCAAAACAAGCTTCACTTGAAGCAGAAGCCATTCAGCAGCAGCTTGCTCAAGAATCGATCGATGTCACATTGCCCGGACGGCCGGTTAAAGCAGGAGGGCCTCACCCGCTAACACGTATTACAGAAGAAATTGAAGATTTGTTTATTGGCATGGGCTATACAATTGCAGAAGGTCCAGAAGTAGAGCAGGACTATTACAATTTTGAAGCGCTCAATTTACCAAAGGGGCACCCGGCGCGCGATATGCAGGATACATTTTACTTGACGCCGGAATTATTAATGCGCACTCATACGTCACCGGTACAAGTACGGACATTATTGAAACATGCTGGCAAAGGCCCGGTTAAAATCATTTGCCCGGGAAAAGTTTATCGCCGTGACAGTGATGACGCTACACATTCGCATCAATTTAATCAAATTGAAGGCCTTGTTGTCGGAGAAAACATCCGCATGAGCGATTTAAAAGGAACGCTTGATGCGTTTGCGAAAAA
>JAPSKG010000080.1 GCA_031177795.1 Domibacillus sp. | reverse complement strand
CTTGTTCGAAATGTAAATTCCGATTTGCTTGATGAAATTGGCTACCGCTCTGTTTTAATTGGATTCCCGGTTTTTACGCTTGGCGCGCTTATCTTTGCTATGATCTGGGCACAAATTGCCTGGACGCGCTTTTGGGGCTGGGATCCAAAAGAAGTATGGGCTCTTATTACTTTCTTATTTTACGCAGCCTTTTTGCATTTGCGCCTTTCAAAAGGCTGGCATGGTGAGAAATCAGCCTGGCTTGCCGTCATTGGCTTTGGCATTATTATGTTTAACCTTGTGGCAGTAAACCTCGTGATTGCAGGACTTCACTCATATGCTTAAGAAATCTTGCCTCCGCCTTTGGCGGAGGCATTTTTTTATATTATAATGGAAGATATCGTGCGTAATTGGGAGGGAAAGGCTTTTGGAAAAAGAGATGAATATATTGGTGGTTGATGACGAAGAGCGCATTCGCCGTTTGTTGCGAATGTATCTTGAACGGGAAAACTATTTAATTGATGAAGCGTCAGATGGAGAAGAAGCGTTAGAAAAAGCGCTGGCCGGCAACTATGATTGCATATTGCTTGACTTAATGATGCCTGGAAAAGATGGGATAGAGGTGTGTCGGGAGCTTCGTGAAACAAAAGCAACGCCGGTTATTATGTTAACAGCAAAAGGAGAAGAAGCTAACAGGGTACAAGGCTTTGAAGTAGGAACAGATGACTACATCGTTAAGCCGTTTAGCCCGCGTGAAGTTGTGCTGCGTGTTAAAGCGCTTTTACGCCGTTCATCACCGACAACGTACCTTCAAACGGATACAAAGTCAAAAGATTTAATTGTCTACAATCATTTAACGATTGACAATGACGCCCATCGTGTAACAGCGGACGGGGAAGAAGTTAACTTAACACCAAAAGAATATGAACTTCTTTATTTTCTTGCCAAAGCGCCTGACAAAGTGTTTGACAGAGAGCATTTACTAAAAGAAGTTTGGCATTATGAGTTTTTTGGCGATTTAAGAACAGTGGATACACATGTAAAGCGGCTGCGGGAAAAGTTAAATAAAGTATCAGAAGAAGCAGCAAAAATGATTGTTACTGTTTGGGGAGTCGGATACAAGTTTGAGGTTGGAAATGAATGAAGATTTGGAGGAGTGTCGTTGGGAAGCTATGGATTACCATCCTGCTTCTTGTTTCATTTGTTCTTGCTTTTTTAACCATCTTGCTTCTTGAATTTTTTGAAAACTACCATATCTCACAAGTAGAGCAGCAGCTAGAAAACACAGCAAGAAAAATTGCTTCAGTGATTGCAGACCATGAAAACAAAGAAACCGGATTTGAAGTGGCCTGGGAACTAGTTGACGATCCGGCTCATGTTCTTATTGCTGAAAGCAAAAAAGAATTTTATTACTCTCCCATTGAAAAAAACAAAGCAAAAATTAATCAAAAAGTAATTATGTCCCATCCAGAATTGTCTCCCATTTTTGATCGTCAAGAAAAAGTAGAAGCTGTTATAAACGCAGATCAAGAGGATAACCGGGACAGCCAGTACGATAGCTCTTTTATTGTTGGTGTTCCTTTTGAAATGAGCGACGGAACAAAAGGGGCTGTGTTTATTTATCAGTCTCTGGAAGTCATAAAGGAAACAACAGAGCAAACAACAAAGCTTATTTTAATCGCAGCTGGAATTGCTATTGTGCTTACCACCATTTTTGCTTTTTTTCTTTCTACAAGGGTTACAGCGCCGCTTCGCACAATGAGGGAAGCAGCCACAGAGCTGTCACATGGAAACTTTGACATGAAAATACCGATTTTAACACATGATGAGATTGGTGCGCTCGCTAGGTCATTTAACCGTATGGCGTATCAATTAAAAGGAAATATTCATGCGTTGAACCAAGAAAAAGAACAGTTATCAAGCATTTTAAGTTCAATGGCGGATGGGGTTATTACACTTGATCAAAATGCTAATGTTCTTGTTACAAATCCGCCGGCGCGTCAATTTTTACATGATTGGAAATTTGAAAAAAAGAAAAACGACAGTACAGAAGAAACGCCGACGCTTTTAAAGGAATTGTTCCAAGAAGCAGTGAAAACTGAAACAGAGCAAGAAGGCGAGCTTATGGTACAGGGCCGTTCGTATGTATTAATTGTTAGCCCACTGTATAATGCAGATTCTGTCCGGGGAGCTGTTACAGTGGTACGTGATATGACAGAAGAACGGCGTTTGGATAAACTCCGTGAAGATTTCATTGCAAATGTATCACATGAATTGCGTACACCTATTTCCATGATGCAGGGCTATAGTGAAGCCATTGTAGATGATATTGCGGCAACAGAAGAAGAAAAACGCGAAATTGCACAAATTATCCATGAAGAATCACTGCGCATGGGCCGGCTTGTTAATGAACTTCTTGACCTGGCACGTATACAGGCAGGCCATATTACATTAAATAAAGAAGAAACCTACATTGAACCTTTTTTGCAACGTGTGACAAATAAATTCCAGGGTCTTGCGAAAGAAAAAAATATTTTTCTTTCAGCTATCACAAACTCGTCTCATACACTCGCATTAATTGATGAAGACCGCATCGAACAAGTTTTAACCAATTTAATTGATAATGCGCTGCGCCATACACCGGAAAACGGAGTTGTAAAAGTTGTTCATGAACAAAAAGAAAAAGTTCATTTAATCCGCGTGGAAGATTCAGGAGCGGGAATACCGGAAGAAGATTTGCCGTTTGTATTTGAACGCTTTTACAAAGCAGATAAAGCAAGAACAAGAGGGCGTTCCGGAACAGGATTGGGACTTTCCATTGCAAAAAATATCGTACAGGCCCACAACGGAACGATCAAAGTTCAAAGCCGCCTTGGGCACGGCACTGTATTTTCTTTTACACTTCCTCTAAATAAATAAAACTCCGTCTGAAAAATGGTTTGAAGCAGCTGAAAAAAAGGAAAAGAATAAATATTTTAACTTTAATGGCAAAAGTTAATTTTTTAAACTTTTCCTTTAACCATGAAATGAACATGGTAAATCAGCAGCAGATGGGGTGGTTAACAGTGGAAGCGAGAAAACTGAATTTAGTGCAATGTTCCAGAGCCGTGGCAATTCTCTTTGTTTTATTCGGGCATGGAAGTACTCTTTTTTATAAAAATTTCTCGTATGACTGGTTTCAGTTTGGTCAGATAGGAAGAACAGGAGGAGTCGATTTTTTCTTTGTTGTAAGTGGCTTTATGATTTATTTCCTCTATCATAGAAATATTGGGAACAAAGAAAAAGCCTGGCTGTTCTTGAAAAAAAGAGCTATACGGATTTACCCGCTTTACTGGTTTTTTCTAGGGATTTCGTTACTAATATTTATTATTTTTCCCGAGTTGGCAGATGGCCATGAAAAAAACTTCGATTTTATTTTAAAATCCATTTTTTTACTGCCGACTGATAAAGCTGTTCTTGCAGTAACTTGGTCTCTAAGCCATATCATATTGTTTTACATAGCGTTCAGTTTATTAATTTATCATGGCTGGATAGCTGGCTGGCTGCTTGCTGCCTGGGCATTTGCTATTTTGATTGCTCAATTTTCTGCAGCCAAAGCAGGTTTTTTTCTTAGCTTCAATAATTTTGAAGTACTTATGGGAAGCGTAGCTGCTTTAACGGTTTTAAAAGGAAAGGTCCAAAAACCGAAGCTACTGGTAGCAGTAGGCTTAGCCGGTTATCTGACTGTATGGCTGAACTTTACAGAAATAGGTAAAGAACAGCTGCCTTATTTTTATTGTATTTTTTCTTTTCTTATTATGACAGGAATCGCAAAAATTGATATGGAACAAAAAGCAAAAATCTCAAAACCGATGTTTTTTCTAGGAAACGCTTCTTATTCCGTTTACCTGGCACACGGGCCGTTTCTGCACTTTTTTCTTTTTATTGCTCAAATTGCAAAGGCAACGGATCATGTTGGACACTTTTTAACTTTTTTGCTTGTACTGTCTTTTACAGCTGCTTCCTGTTGTTTTGTTTATATTTTTATCGAAAAACCTTTATTGTCACTGTTTAAACGAATAGAAGCAAAGCGGGCAATAAACATAAAAACAGCTTAAGCTGAAAGAAAACATTTTTTAGAAACAGCTGAAAAAAATGAAAAAAGCTTTGTTTCATAAACCAGAAACAAAGCTTTTTTGCCGTTTTATTCAAATTTCAATGCGTCGCCTTCAAATGGCTCGTCGGCAATTTTGATCGAATCAGTCGGGCAGCCTTCAAATGCATCTTGCATATCTTCTTCAAGAACTTCAGGAACAACTGCTGTTCCTTCGTTATCGTCTAAAATAACAAATGCGATGCCTTCATCATCATAATCATAAATATCTGGTGCTGCAGCGCCGCAGGCACCGCATGCAATACATGTGTCTTTATCGACAATCGTGTACTTCGCCATGAAATGAACCTCCTATAAAATCTGTCAGTAAGCGTAAAGGAAAACACTTCTATTGTTCATTTTAAATCCGATTAAATTACTTTTCAATAAAAAACTTCTGGATTGCCATTTGTAAGCTCTTACATAAAGAATGGGGAATAAGACAAGAACGCATGTTTTGTGATAAGCTAATGTTAGCAAAGGAAAGAAGGGATAAATGTGAGCTGTTTAGAAGCTGTTTTGTTATTAATGCTGAAAAAAGTAGAAGGAGAACGCACCTCTTCAGCTGTTTTCCATTTGCTAAAAGGAAAAAAATCAGCTCAAACAATCCAGGATGCCCATTTATATAAGTTAACAAAGTGGTTTCAAACAGCCCCTTTTCTAACGATGTCTTCTTTTGAACAACTGCTCGCCAATTTATTGGGCAGTTCATATCTTACAGGGGATGTTCAGCGCCCTTATGTAACGGAAAAAGGGCTGGATGAAATGAATAAAAAATTTGAGCAAACAAGCGTATTTCCATTTCTTTCAGGATGGCAGCTTTCGGGTACGGCCCCATTATTTTTTAGCCGCTTGCAGCTTCTTGTTCAAGTTATTTCTCACTTTTCGTATGGCGAGAAAGTTTATTATCCAGTTACAAGAGATGAAGCTTTGCAAGTATGGGTGAAAAAATATTTAAAACAGTTTTCAGCTTTAAAAGAAAACTTTTCCAGTAGCTTACAGAAAGAATTGATATTTGTTTTTGAAAAACAGCAGGAAAACCCGGAATGCTTCTTGATTCGGTGCTCTGGCCATGGGCAAACGGCAAAAACAATTGCACAGGCAGCAGAAGCACTTGATATAGAACAAACGGAGTACTGGTTTCGCTTTCTCCATATTCAACATGCAATGATAAAAATTATTTTGGAGTCACCAAGTGAACTGCCGCTTTTATACAAGGTATTGAGTGATATTTATGTTTCTGTACCGCTAACGGAATCTGCAAGGCAAACAGCAGAGCTGTTGCAAAAAGGCATGACACTTAAGCAAGTAGCCGCTTTGCGCAGATTAAAGACTGCAACAGTGGAAGATCATGTAATAGAATTGGCTTTGAATGATCCGCTTTTTTCTATTAGGCCGTTTATTGAGGAAAAAAAAGAACAAGCTGTTAAGCGTGTGATTTCTCCGGGTACAAACCGGCAGTTAAAGCCGATAAAAGACCAGCTTCCAGACCATTCTTATTTTGAAATCCGGCTGGTGCTGGCAAAAGAAAGCAGGGAGAACTCATGAGAATCGAGCAGCATCTGCGCCAGATATTCGGTTTTAATACATTCCGACCGGGACAGCAAGAAACAATTGAATCTATTTTAAATGGGGAGCATACACTTAGCATGCTTCCGACTGGAACGGGAAAATCTCTTTGTTACCAGCTGCCGGCATATCTCCTGCCGGGTGCTGTCATTGTGGTTTCGCCACTTCTGTCACTTATGCAGGATCAAGTGGAGCAATTGAAAATGAAAGGCGAAAAAAGAGTTATTGCTCTTAATTCCTTTTTGCATTTTAAAGAAAAAACGGCTGCACTTGCACAGCTGCATCGGTATAAATTCATTTTTTTATCACCAGAAATGCTGCAGTTCCCGCATGTTCTACAAGCTTTACGATCGCTTTCAATTTCTCTTTTTGTAGTAGATGAAGCTCACTGCATCTCACAATGGGGATATGATTTTCGTCCGGATTACCGGCTGCTTGGCCAGGTTCGCAAGCAGCTTGGCAGCCCGTTAACTCTTGCTTTAACGGCTACGGCAACCAAAAAAGTAAGAAAAGATATACTTGAAAAACTTCAATTGACGAATGTAACAGAATGGGTTTTTTCCGTTAATCGGCCAAACATTGCGATTAAGGTAGAACAGTTATCAGATTCAATTGAAAAACAAGAAAGGCTAAAAGAACTTGTTTCTTTTTTTCATAAACCGGGAATTATTTATTTTTCAGGCCGGAAAGCAGCAGAAGAAGGATCCTGGCAATTAAAAAAAGCTGGAATTACCCGAACTGCTTTTTATCATGGCGGGATGAATACAGAGGAAAGGCTTTTGATACAACATCAGTTTTTAAATGGCGAGCTTGATGTGGTTTGTGCCACAAGCGCATTTGGAATGGGCATTAACAAACAAAATGTTCGATTTGTTATTCATTACCAAATGCCATCGCAGTTAGAATCTTATTTGCAGGAAATTGGACGGGCTGGACGGGACGGCAAGCCTTCTATTGCCGTTTTGCTTTATGTGCCGGGAGACGAAAAACTTCATGAGTTTATTGCAGAAGCGGAATTTCCTGATGAAGGTCAAATCCGTCAAATTTCAGAACATAAAATTGCTCTGAGAGATGTGCAGCCCCCTTTGACAGAAATACAGGAACGGTTTGTTGCCCACTATATGAAAGAAGCAAAGCAAAATAATGAACAGCCTGCTGCATTTATAAGCCAGGTGCGCACAGATCTATTGCAAGAAAAAGCCGACAAGCGCATGGCAATGAAAGAATGGATTGTCTCTAAAACTTGCAGGCGAGCTGCTTACATGCGCCATTTTGATGAAAAAAATCTTCCGCTTAAGCAGCCACAATGCTGTGATCAGTGTGGGCTTGATCTAAATCAATTTAAAAATAGGAGCCAGGCTAAACAAGTGAATGGGCGCCCAAACTGGCGCCAAGTGCTATCAGAGCTTTTGCCTGAAAAATAACCTATTAACCAATGAGCAGTTGTCGAGTATAATGATATTACCAGTTGCTTTTTGCGAGTTGGACGGGAGGAAAGCTTATGATGAAAGACCCTTATCGTGAATTGGTTGAACGGCATAAACAACCGCTTGAAAAAGTGCAGGCGACAGTTGAAACAGATGGACAACCGTTAACAAGGCCCGTGAAAAACCAGGAAGAAAAAAAACGGCACTATCCCCTTTTAACATGCTTGCTTGTTTTTTTTATTGCATCTCCGTTTTTAGCAATGTTTTTATTCAAAGAAGAAAAGCCGGCCATCAACCAAGTGGTGACAGAGCAGCCGGACGTTGCTGAGGATGAAGCAGCACAGGATGCACAGTAAAAAAGTTTAGAGGAATGAAGGGAAATTCATGTTAAAACAAATGTTACTAGCTTTGTCGCCTTTAGCGGCAGCTGGATTTTATATGTGGAAAGAAGCATTTCGAAACGAAGTGAAAGAAACGGTCATTGCCGATAGGCAATTTCCGGAAAAAGCGCCCCTTGCGCTTTTTTTTATTTCTGATATTCATCGCAGACTTGTTCACCCATCAATTATTAATCAAGTGAAAGGGCGCGCCAATGCCGTGATCATTGGCGGGGATTTGTGTGAAAAAGGAGTAAAAGAGATACGGATAAAAGAAAACATAAAAAGGCTAGCTTCTATTGCCCCCATTTATTTTATTCCCGGAAACAATGATTATGAAATTGAATTTGAGCGTCTTGCCGCCATTTTTGAAGAATGGAATGTAACGATTTTAAAAAACGGCTCGGTTCCACTTTCCGCAGATGTATTTTTACTTGGAACGGACGATATAAGCAAAGGCAAAAGCGATAAAACCCGTTTATTTGAAAACGTGCCATCTCACACGTATAAAATTGTTGTGAGTCACAATCCGGCTTTTATCCGTCTCCTTGAACCAGCAGACCGTGTTGCTGTGCTATTGAGCGGACACACACACGGTGGACAGATACGCCTGGGTCCATGGGGACTTTATGAAAATGGGGGATGGAAAAAGGAAAAGGGCATCCACACTCTTGTTTCAAACGGCTATGGCACAACTGGAATACCTCTTCGCTTTGGAGCCCGGGCGGAAACACATTTTATTACGATCTGCAGGCCAGAAGCAAAAAGCTGATTGGTTGGAAAACAGCTTTTGCTGGCAAAGTGCATACAGAATTAGCCGGGAAAGGAATCAGAAAAAATGAGTGAAGGGAAATACAACATTAAAGCGGTCTCTGCTTTAACGGGTATCCAGCCAGGCACTTTACGTGCCTGGGAACGCCGATATGAAATTTTAGAGCCAGTCCGCAACCAGGCGGGACACCGTCTTTATACAGAGGAACAAATCCGCAAGCTAAAATGGCTTTCAAAAAAAGTTCAGCAGGGAATGACCATAAGCCAGGCAGCAACTTTGCTTGGGCAGCAGAAAGATGTATTAAATGCTTTTCCTGATCAACTTTTAAATCAGCGAGATGCTTTATCAGAAAAACTTTTGCAAGCACTTCTCCAATTTAACGAAGCAAAAGCACAGGAGATTATGAACCAGGCATTTGCTTTTTTTACAACTGATTTTGTATCTCTTCATATTTTAGGTGATCTTCTTTTTAAGCTGGAAGAAATGTGGGAGAGAGGAACTGTTTCAGCCGCGCAAAAGCATTTTTCTTCATCGGCTGTAAAAACAAAAATTAATATGGTGATGCAGTCTTTTCGTCCTAATCGGATGTTGCCTAAAGTTGTTGCAGTTTGTGGTCCGGGAGAACCGCATGACTTTGATCTTTTGCGCTTTGCTTTTATTTCCAGGCAGCTTGGTCACGAAGTTGTTTGCATCGGCCAGGAAGTGGAAGAAGACGACCTTGTTTCAGTTATAGAAACGGTAAACCCGCAATTTTTATTTTTTTCTTGTGCAATGAATGAAAATAAAAAATTGTCATTAAAGCTTGCAAAAAAATTTGAAAAAGCCTTTCCGGACTTAAAAGTTCGTATTGGTGGAGCTGCCATGACTGACCATTTTTCAGGAGAGGAAAGTCGTTT
>JAPSKG010000079.1 GCA_031177795.1 Domibacillus sp. | reverse complement strand
TATCGTCTTTCAAGCAAGCTTTCAATTGTCATTTGCCGTAACATGGGCTCTTGTGTTAAGTTCAGGCTTAATTTTAAAGAAAGCTACACAGCCACTAAACATGTCTATTGCAATTTCTGTTGTCTCACAAATTGCTTCATTGCCTATTCTAATGGTTTATTTTGCAGAATTATCAATTATTGCTCCGTTTGCAAACCTCCTTTTTGTGCCTTTTTACTCCTTCGTTATGCTTCCTTTGCTGCTTCTTTTGTTTTTTCTTTCTTTTTTTATGGAAATACCCGTTTTACTAGACCTGGCAAATAGATTGCTTAAAGTAGCGAATCAGCTTGCGGCAATTATGGCAGATTTTCCTGCTGCTGTATTAACAACTGGACAGCCAAATATGAAAACAATTGTTTTAATTGCCGGAGTTTCAGTTTTTTCTTTTCTTTTGTGGGAACATACATCGAAGTTGTGGTACAGCCTTTTATTATGCAGCCTTTTTGTTATGGGTGCAGTGACAACGGAGAGGTTTTCTGCACAAGGAGAAATTACATTTCTTGATGTAGGGCAAGGAGACAGTATTTTTATAAAGCTACCCTACAATAAAGGCACGTATTTAATTGATACGGGAGGGCAGTTATTATTTGAAAAACAGAAATGGATGAAACAGGAAAAGACATTTTCAGTTGGGAAAAACATCGTTGTTCCTTTTTTAAAGCGAAAAGGAGTAACGAGGCTGGATAAACTAATAATAACGCATGCGGACTTTGATCATGCCGGAGCTGCAGCAGAAGTGCTGGCCGCTATTCCAGCAAAAGAAATTGTGATTTCTCCAGGGTCGGCAGAAGTGCCAGTCATGAAAGAAATTCTTCAAATGGGCATACCTGTACGAGAAGGATTTGAAGGACAAAGCTGGGCTGCAGGAAACGCTTTTTTTCAATTTTTGCTGCCGGGTGACCGAGAATACACCGGAAACAATGATTCCCTTGTTTTACATGCTAGGATTGGCGGGAAAAATTGGCTGTTTACAGGGGATTTAGAAAAGGAGGGGGAACAAGAGTTTCAAAGCAAATATACAGCTGATATCGACTGGCTGAAAATAGGGCATCATGGAAGCCGTTCTTCCACTTCGAGTGCATTTATCCATGCACTTCAGCCAGAATACGCCGTTATATCTGCAGGGGTTAACAACCGTTATGGGCACCCGCACCAGGAAGTACTCAAAACGCTGGAAGAATCAGGGGTGCATGTTTACAGGACGGATAAGCATGGCAGCATTTCTTATATATTTAAAGAAGATGAAGGGTTTGTTTCATTATCTATTCCTCCTGAATAAAAAATCCGCCTGCGAAGGCAGGACGGATTTTTCTACACAATGTTATCCGACTAGTTGAATAACGGTAGCAAGAATAAACATTGTCGCAAAGAAACCGAATGAAACAATAAAGCCAACTCCGGAGTCAACTGCGTCGTTGCGTTTTGATTGTACATTTTTTTCAAATTCGTTCACAATTACCCCTCCTAATTCACTATTAAGTATAGACAATCAAAACAAAAAAAGCTATACTCTCACCTGTTTTTCCATGAAAGCGGGCACAAAATGTTCACAGTCTTTCTAAGATTATATGAACCTTGCGAATTTGAAAGGTTTTTTCTAAAATGAAAACAGATAAAGAATGGAGTCGAGTAAATGGATGTATTGAAAGAATTGAAAAGCAGCCGTTTTCGGTCTTTGTATTTGCTATACGGTCCGGAACAGTATTTTATAGAAGAAGCACGTAAACTTCTTATTCAAAAAGCATTAAATGAAAACGAGACAGAGTTAAATTTAACATCGTTTGATATGACTGAGGTGCCGGTTGATATAGCAATTGAAGAAGCGGAGACACTCCCGTTTTTTGGAGACCGTAAACTTGTTTTTATACAAAATCCGCTTTTTTTCACAGCAGAAAAAACAAAAATTGACCATGATTTAAAAAAGCTGGAACAATATTTAACAGATCCGTCTCCTTTTACAATTCTTGTTTTTCAAGCACAGTTTGATAAATTGGATGAGCGTAAAAAAATAACCAAACTAATAAAAAAACAAGCTGGCGTACTGGAAGCAAAGCGTCCGGCTGAAAGAGAACTGGCAGCTTGGATTAAAAGCAAAGCAGCGGAAGAAAACTCTTTAATTGGAGAATCCGCAATTCACCAACTTTTAGCGATTGCCGGATTTAATTTAACAGTGCTGTCAATGGAGATTGCTAAACTGGCTCTTCACGCAGGAGTTGGAAACGAAATTACAGAAGAAGACGTAGTAAAGTTAACAGCTAGAACACTTGAAAGCGATATTTTCCGTTTAGTAGATCGGATTGTTACAGGTAACATACAGGAAGCTTTCCGGATTTATTATGATTTAATCCGCCTTAATGAGGAACCGCTAAAGATTTTAGCCGTTATTGCGAGCCAGTTTAGGCTTATGTATCAAGTAAAGGAACTGATGAAAAAAGGGTATGGGCAGCAGCAAATTGCCAGCCAGCTAAAAGTACATCCATTTCGAGTGAAAATCGCAGGCGGCCAAGGTCAAACATTTTCAGAAAAACAGCTTTCAGCCATCATCCAAATGCTTGCTGAATGTGATTACGAGATGAAAAGCAGTTCAATGGAGAAAAAAATGATTATAGAGATGTTTTTTTTCCGCTTACAGTCAATAATAAAAAAATAAAAAAAGTGTCCATTATGGACACTTTTTTATTAGTTAGCCAGCTTTTTCATAAGACGGCTCTTTTGACGGTTGGCTGCATTTTTGTGGATAAGACCATTTGCTGCAGCTTTATCAAGTTTGCTAACTGCTTGAATAAGCAATTCTTTTGCGTTTTCATCGTTATTAGCAACTGCAGTTTCGAACTTTTTCACCGCGCTACGCATAGCTGATTTTGCTTGTGTGTTGCGTTCGTTGCGAATTTGAGCAGTTTTTGTGCGTTTGATGGCAGATTTAATATTTGGCATTCCTGTCACCTCCTAAAGTGGATCGAAGTTTTATTCGTACCCGATTATCATTCATTATTAAAGTAAAGAACAAGTGATATTCTAACAAAGGAATGAAAGAATTGCAATAGCAATCCGATGTAAAGGAATAAACTTTTACACAATGCGCCATACTAGCTAAAAAAATGGAGTGTGAAGCGCATGGAAAAATGGTCGCCAAGAACAGACCTGGCTCTTGAATCAGCCCTTATTGCGGCAGAGCAAAACAGCGGTCCGATGGATGGAATTATATCTAAAGAAGAAGAAAAAGAAAATACGCTCGTTACCACTGTTACAATTAATGAGGAGGGAGAGCGGATTACAGGAAAAAGGCCGGGTCTTTATGTCACAGTTGAATCACCTGATTTACGGGGAACCGATTCATCCCGTCATGCAGCCATAAGCCGGGTAACAGCGGAAGAAATTCGTTTATTTATTGAAACGGCTGGACTTTCAAAAGACGCTACTTGTTTGGTGGCAGGACTTGGAAACGACCATGTGACACCTGATTCACTGGGCCCAAGGGTAACAGACCGTTTGATTGTAACAAGCCACTTATTTAAACTTCACCCCGAACATGTACAAAAAGGGTATCGGCCAGTCAGTGCTATCTCGCCCGGCGTTATGGGCACTACTGGAATTGAAACAGGAGATATTTTGCTTGGACTTATTGAACGTGAACAGCCAGATTTTTTAATTGTAGTTGATGCTCTTGCTTCGCGATCCATTGAACGGTTAAATGCAACCATTCAAATGACTGACACAGGCATACAGCCAGGGGCAGGCATTGGGAATAGACGCAAGGAAATCAGCCGGAGAACAGCAGGTATTCCAGTAATCGCGATTGGCATTCCGACAGTAATCGATGCGGCTACTTTAACACGTGATGCAGTAGAACTTGTAATGGATCATTTAGAAGAAAAAAGCGGCCAGGCAGATGCTGAATGGAAACGGTCATTTTTAGGAAATGTCGGTTTGCTTAACGAAGAAGAAAAACGGCAGCTGATTCATGATGTTCTTTCTCCTGCGGGATTAAATATGATTGTCACACCAAAAGAAGCAGATACATTTATTCATGGAGCAGCGGCAGTTGTTGCCAGCGCATTAAATGAAGCTCTTCATGATCGTCCACCTGAAGAAACACGTTCTTTTTTTGCAGGCTGAAACTCGGTCTGCTTTTTTTTATTTCTGCATAGAATAAGAGGACAAGAAGTAAAAAGGGGATGGCGCATATCCTTCTAAAAAAAAAATCACATATGCCTGTTTGGCTTGTTCCTGCCAGTGCGTTTCTAATTGTAATGCCTTTTTGGACCGCAGGATTGTTTACAGTAATGCCTTTTTCATTTCATTTTGCTTCAGAATCGATGAGCAGAGCAGCAGCGGAAATTCCTTCTTCCTCTTTTTACAAAGTGCTTCGTTTGGAAAACAGGGCATTTGAAGCCAATGTTAAAACAGAAAACAACACAATTAATTGGATAGATGCTGCTTTTGACGCAGCAGCCAGTGTTAGTTTGCGTGATCCTCGAACCTTTCTTGGAAAAGAACTGCCCGGTTTTTCCATATACGATGCACAAATTTTAATTGCAGGTAAAGGAACCAATTACACTAATATCCCAATCGAGTCAAAAGAGCCGGATACACTTCCTGTGCCGCAGCCGCCTGTAGAAGAACAAGAAGAAACTTTGCCTTCTGAAAATGAAAAAAAGGTCCTTTTTTATTTTACCCACACTTCTGAAGCATTTGCTCCTAAAAATGGACAAGCATCATTTAATATTACAGAAGTCGGTACAATGATTGCTAAAAATTTGGAAAAAGAGGGGGTTGGCGTTTCTGTAAATAAAACGGATGTTGGAGCCATTTTAAACAAAAAAGGCAAAAAGTACAGTGCTTCTTACGAAGAATCTCGTGCTGTTGTTGCTTCCGCGCAAAAAAAACAGCCGTCTCTTCAATACTTGTTTGATATACATCGAGATTCACAACCAAAAGAAATTACCACAACAACAATTAATGGACAAACAATGGCGAAAACTGTTTTTGTAGTTGGTGGTGAGCATGCAGGCTATGAAAAAAATGCTCAATTCGCGTCCGAATTGCATCATTTGCTAGAAAAACATTATCCAGGCCTTTCACGTGGCGTTATCGTCAAATCAGGAAGTCAAACGAATGGGAAATTTAACCAGGACTTATCAAACCGTGCGATGCTGATTGAAATGGGAGGCATAGAAAACACCCGGGAAGAACTTGAACGAAGCGCCGAGGCACTTGCTGATATTTTAGCTCGTTATGTGAAATCAGAACAAGGAGACTAAACTGTTCATTTAATGTTCGTTGTCAATTGTATAGTGCGCTGATATAATCACAATAGTATATATGTGCCGATAACAGGAGTGAACATTGAAATGAACAACAACGATCGACTAGAACGGCAAGAGCGTATTCGAAATTTCTCAATTATTGCTCATATTGACCACGGGAAATCTACGCTTGCAGACCGTATTTTAGAAAAAACAAAAGCGCTCACAGCACGTGAGATGAAAAGCCAGCTTCTTGACTCAATGGATCTTGAACGAGAACGGGGAATCACAATTAAATTAAACGCTGTCCAGTTAAACTACACAGCAAAAGATGGAAAAGATTACATCTTTCATTTGATTGATACACCAGGCCATGTCGATTTTACGTATGAGGTGTCTCGCAGCCTTGCTGCATGTGAAGGAGCCATTCTTGTGGTTGACGCAGCACAAGGTATCGAAGCCCAGACGCTTGCAAACGTTTATTTGGCATTAGACAATAACCTTGAAATTCTGCCTGTCATCAATAAAATTGATTTGCCGGCAGCAGAACCTGAACGGGTACGCCAGGAAGTAGAAGATGTAATAGGGCTTGATGCTTCAGAAGCTGTTTTAGCTTCTGCCAAAGCAGGGATCGGCATTGAAGAAATTCTGGAACAGGTAGTTGAAAAAGTACCGGCGCCAACGGGCGATCCTGATGCACCGCTAAAAGCGCTGATTTTCGATTCGGTATACGATGCGTACCGGGGGGTTATCGCTTATATCCGTGTAGTAGACGGCACGGTAAAAGTTGGCGACAAAGTGAAGATGATGGCGACGGGAAAAGAGTTTGAAGTAACGGAGATTGGCGTTTTCACCCCGAAAACAACTCAGCGGAAAGAGCTGACCGTCGGCGACGTTGGTTATCTTGCCGCAGCTATTAAAACGGTCGGGGACACGCAGGTTGGGGATACCATTACATTAGCGAAAAACCCTGCCACAGAAGCGCTGGCCGGCTACCGCAGATTAAATCCAATGGTTTATTGCGGTCTTTATCCAATTGATTCATCGAAATACAATGATTTGCGGGATGCTCTTGAAAAACTGGAATTAAATGATTCTGCCCTACAATATGAGCCTGAAACATCGCAAGCACTTGGTTTCGGCTTCCGCTGCGGCTTTTTAGGGCTGCTGCATATGGAAATTATTCAAGAGCGGATTGAACGTGAATTTAAAATTGATTTAATTACAACGGCGCCAAGCGTTATTTATCAAGTAACAATGACGGACGGCGAAGAACTGCGCATTGATAATCCGTCTGATATGCCGGATCCGCAAAAAATCGCCCACGTCGAAGAGCCTTATGTAAAAGCGTCAATTATTGTGCCAAATGATTATGTTGGAGCAGTTATGGAGCTGGCACAAGGCAAACGGGGTATTTTCGTGGATATGCAGTACCTTGACACAAACCGTGTCAGTGTTGTGTACGAAATGCCGCTTTCAGAAATTGTGTATGACTTTTTCGACCAATTAAAATCAAGTACAAAAGGATACGCATCATTTGACTACGAACTAATCGGTTACAAGCAATCAAAACTTGTAAAGATGGATATTTTATTAAACGCAGAAACAGTCGATGCACTAAGCTTTATTGTACACCGCGATTTTGCATATGAACGCGGCAAAATAATTGTTGAAAAACTAAAAGAACTGATTCCGCGCCAGCAGTTCGAAGTGCCGATCCAGGCAGCAATTGGAAATAAAATTGTGGCCCGTTCAACAATTAAAGCCATGCGTAAAAATGTTTTGGCGAAATGCTACGGCGGTGACATTTCCAGAAAACGAAAACTTCTTGAAAAGCAAAAAGAAGGAAAAAAACGGATGAAACAAGTAGGATCCGTAGAAGTTCCACAAGAAGCGTTTATGGCGGTTTTAAAAATGGACGATCAACAGAAATAAAACAGAAGGTGTCCGAATCCGGGCACCTTTCCTTTATGTATAGAAAGGCGTGAACAACATGGCGAATGCAGCTTATATTCATATTCCTTTTTGTCACCATATTTGTCATTATTGTGACTTTAATAAAGTGTTTATGAAAAACCAGCCGGTGGAACAGTATTTAAAGTGCCTCGACAAAGAAATGAAAATGGCAAAACGGGTTCCTGATGGGTATACATCTATTTTTGTCGGGGGCGGCACACCAACTTCCTTAAATGAAAAGCAGCTTTATTCCCTTGTTCAATTTATTTCAAACCGGCTTCCGCTTGCTGAAAGCGCAGAATATACATTTGAAGCGAATCCAGGCGACTTGTCACCTGAAAAAATGCGTATTTTAAAAGATGGCGGCGTTAACCGATTAAGTATTGGCGTTCAATCGTTTAACGATGAGCACTTAAAAAAAATTGGACGGACACATACAAAAGAAGATGTTTTACAAACGGTTCGAGATGCAGAAAAAGCAGGGTTTAGCAACATAAGTATTGACTTGATTTACGGTCTCCCGCAGCAAACTGTTGAAGATGCGGTAGACACGGTAAAACAAGCTCTTGCTCTTGAGCTTCCGCACTATTCAGCTTATTCATTGATTATTGAACCGAAAACAGTTTTTTATAATTTAATGGCGAAAGGAAAACTTCCCTTGCCAAAAGAAGAGTCAGAAGCAGATATGTATGAAGCTGTTATGAGCGAAATGGAGTTAAGCGGTCTTCAACAATATGAGATCAGCAACTTTGCGCTTCCTGGATTTGAGAGCCGGCACAATTTAACGTACTGGAATAATGAAGAATATTATGGATTTGGTGCAGGAGCGCATGGCTATGTGAGCGGAGTTCGCTACGCAAATTATGGGCCTTTAAAAAAGTACATGGAACCGATTGAACGTGGTGAATGGCCCCGCATAACAGAACATAAAACAACAAAGCAAGAACAAATGGAAGAAGAAATGTTTCTCGGCCTCCGGAAAATTGAAGGTGTATCAATTTCAGGCTTTAAGGAAAAATACAACGAAAATCCGCTTGAATTGTTTAAAGAAGCTGTTCAGATGATGGGCAATCGCAAGTTGATTAAGGTGGAAAACGACTTTATCCGCTTAACGCATGCAGGCAAATTTCTTGGTAATGAAGTTTTTCAATCATTTTTAATTCAAACAGAAATATGAGCTTACTCGTTGACAGACAAACTGGATTTTGATAATTTAAATGTAGATTTAGCACTCAAGTTATAAGAGTGCTAACAGAGGTGATGAAACGTGCTGACAGATCGCCAACTATTCATCCTGCAGATGATTATCGATGATTTTATTCGTTCGGCGCAGCCGGTCGGTTCACGCAATCTTGCCAAAAAAGAAGATGTGGCCTACAGCCCGGCTACGATTCGAAACGAAATGGCAGATCTTGAAGAGATGGGTTTTTTGGAAAAAACACATACGTCGTCTGGACGTGTCCCATCGGAAAAAGGGTACCGCTATTATGTTGACCATTTACTTTCGCCGGGTTCTCTTCGCCGAAGTGAACGAACCGCCATTCATTCCATTTTTTCAGATAGGCAAAATGGGCTGGAAAAAGCTGTTCAAAACGCGGCAACCATTTTATCAGAATTAACCAATTATACATCCATTGTCCTTGGCCCGAAGTTTAATGACCATAAAGTAAAAAACCTGCAAATCATTCCTATTGACGACCGTTCAGCCGTTGCAATTATCGTTACGGACACCGGGCATGTAGAAAATCGGTTGTTTTCTATGCCAGATGGAATTGAACCGACAGATATTGAGAAAATGGTTAATATCTTAAACGAACGTTTGTCGGGTGTTCCGCTTTCAGAATTGCGCCGGAAAATTTACAAAGAAACGGCTGAATTAATGAGGCGCCATATTCAAAATTATGAAGCTGTGCTAAATATGTTTGCCGAAGCCGCTGGCGGCCCGCCAATTGGAAAAT
>JAPSKG010000078.1 GCA_031177795.1 Domibacillus sp. | reverse complement strand
TCGAGCGCCTCGGGGAGCGTGAACGCCCCCGCGTACAGTGCCTTGCCGACGACCGCGCCCTCGACCCCGTCCGGGACCAGCGCCCGCAGGGCCTCCAGGTCGCCGAGCGACGAGATGCCGCAAATCGTTGCCTCCGGATCAAGTTTCTCGAGCTTTGGAATCAATGTTTTAAGGTTGACTGCCTGGCAGTCATCGCAAACGCGAAACTCGTTGGTCATCTAAAACATTCCTTTCCTTGATGGATAAAAGGCTAACATGGCGGTTTTTAATGCAATGCCTTTGCGGTCCGCTAGGTTTGGGCCTCAACCCGGTATTTTACATGGAAAAAAACATGTTTGCAAGCTTTCAAGTATAAAATAGCATTCGCCTGGCTATCCTGTTCATAAACACTATTTTGATAAGGAGAGATGAAACGATGAAAGTTCGTCAAGATGCCTGGTCTGAAGAAAATGATTTGCTGCTCGCTGAAACAGTACTTCGCCATGTACGTGAAGGCAGTACACAGTTAAATGCATTTGAAGAAGTGGGTGACATTTTGAATCGAACATCGGCTGCCTGCGGGTTTCGCTGGAATGCTGTAGTCCGGACACAATATGAGAAAGCGCTCAGCCTTGCAAAAAAACAACGCAAACAAAGAAGCCGGGCACTTGAGAAAAAAGTGCTTTACACACCGCCTGTAGAAGGAAAACTAACAATGGCGGATGTGATCGGCTATCTTCAAAGCATTGAATCTGTTGATGCATTAAAAGCAGAAAACGAGCGGCTGCGCATGGAAAACGAACAGCTACAGCAAAAGCTGAATAAAATTGAAGAATCCTCTGAGATTATGCAGGAAGACTATGAAACATTAATGAAAATCATGAACCGTGCACGAAAATTTGTTGCGCTTGAAGACGAAGAAGCTCCTGCTGTTACGTTTAAAATGGAGCGGAACGGCAACCTGGAAAAAGTAGCCGAATAGTTAACAGGCTTTTAACCGAGTGCTTTGTTATTCCGCTCAATAACACGCTGCAAATAGCCGTCAAATACACTTGCTTCAAAAGCTGTCATCGAGCCGCTTTCAAGCGGTCCGCCAATTTCTTTAAGCGCTTGAAGAAAACGGATGATCACATCTTGTATGGTAAGCGGTTTTCCAATGAGTTCAGCAAGAGATGCCATTACATGCGGCTGGATGTCAGGGTAAACCCATTTTGTTTCAGCGTTTTGTTTGGCTGCTTTGTAAAACTCTCGAATTTGCGCTGCCCGATCTGAACCGCTTCCATTTACACACAAGTAGATTTGGACGGCTACCCCTTTTTTCAAGCGGCGCTGTGAAATACCGGCAAATTTTTTCCCGTCAATGCTAAGGTCATAGCTGCCCGGGCAATACGAGCCAACAATTTCATATGCATCGATATTGACAGCTGGGAACATGCGTCGGATGAGCGCATACATCGCTTCATAGCCGCGGTCAATATCGATGCCTTTTTCAGTGTCTGGCACAATAAGCGAAAGGTTTAGCACACCTTCATCAAGCAAAACAGCCAGGCCTCCTGAATTCCGGACGATTACACGGTACCCTTCATCTTCCAATTTTTGTATACCTTCTTTTAAATAAGGAAGTTTTGTATCTTGTATACCGAGAACAACCGTATCGTGATGCACCCATGCCCTTGCTGTTGACGGGCTGTTTCCTGCACCGGCTGCTGTACAAAGCGCATCATCTGTTGCAAAAGAATGAAGAGGATTAAAGCCAGGCCCGTAGGCGGATTGGTCAATAAAGCGCCAGACGGGGCGGCGAAGCAACTCTTTTGATTGATCCATCGAAGTTTTCTCCTTCATAAAATGTTCTCTTTTTACTTTAGCCTTATGGAGAGAGCCGTTCAAGCTTTTTATGATATAGTAATTGAGAGACTATTTTTACATAGGAGTGAAGACAATGAGTGAAGCAGCAAAAACGCTTGAAGGCTGGTATTGTTTACATGATTTCCGGTCGATTGACTGGGCATCCTGGAAACTTCTGTCAAGCGATGAACGAGAAAGCGCCATCGCCGAGTTTCGGAAATTTCTTTATAAATTAGAAGCCGTACAAGAAGGGCAAGCAGGAAGCCATTCTTTTTACAGCATTGTGGGCCAAAAAGCAGATTTTATGCTGATGATTCTGCGTCCAACATTGGCGGAATTAAATGTAATCGAAACAGAGTTTAATAAGCTACGGATTGCTGAATTTACAGTTCCGGCTTATTCATACGTATCTGTAGTTGAACTAAGCAACTACCTTTCTTCCGAGGAAGATCCATACCAAAACCCGCAAATTCGCGCTCGTTTGTATCCAGAGCTTCCTAAAACAGAGTATGTTTGTTTTTATCCAATGGATAAGCGCAGACAGGGTGAAGACAACTGGTATATGCTTCCGATGAAAGAGCGGGGCGCTCTTATGCGAAGCCATGGCATGATTGGCCGCCAATACGCAGGCCTTGTTAAGCAAATTATTACCGGTTCAGTTGGCTTTGATGATTTTGAATGGGGCGTTACACTTTACGCAGATGACGCACTTCAATTTAAAAAATTAATTTATGAAATGCGTTTTGATGAAGTAAGCGCACGTTATGGAGAATTTGGTTCTTTCTTTGTTGGCAACCTGCTGACGGATGATAAATTTGCTCAAATGATGCATGTAAACTAATAAGCAGCCCGCTTCCCATTTTTGGGAAGCGGTTTTTTTGTGCGTCACACCCTTTAAGCCTCCTGCATACATTGCAAAGGGAGGTGTGGAAATTGGCCGTCGTTGCCCATCAAGAAGCAGATGTAAAGCTGCTGGCAAGATTAATGCGTGCGGAAGCAGAAGGTGAAGGTCCTCTCGGCATGCTGATGGTTGGGAATGTCGGCGTTAACAGAGCCCGATCAGATTGCCTGGATTTTGCTGATATCCGTTCTATACGTGCCATGGTTTTTCAAAGCCCGGGCGGATTTGAAGCTACACAAAAAAGTTACTTTTACCAAAGCGCCCGCCAAAAAGATATTGACCTTGCACGCAAAGTCTTAAGAGGAGGACGCTATCACCCTGCCTCTAATGCTCTCTGGTTTTTTGAGCCGGGAGGAAGCTGTCCGCCCCAGTGGTATAACCAGCCAAACACCGGGCGTTATAAATCTCATTGTTTTTTTAGTCCGCTTCGATCTACATGTCCATCTGTTTATTAATAAGGAGGAATAATCATGAATCCATATCAATACATGCCGGTTCAAGGAAATATGCCGCCAGCCATGCCGCCGGGACCTCAGGGAGCACCGGGTGCACAGCAAGCACTGCCGCAAATGGAAGAATCGTATATTGAAAACATTTTCAGGCTGAACCGCGGAAAGATGGTAACGGTTTACACTACCTTTGAAAACAACAAAGAATGGAATGCGAAAGTTTTCCGGGGGCGCATTGAAGCGGCTGGACGTGACCATTTAATTTTAAGCCACCCTACATCCGGGCATCGTTATTTAATCCCTCTTCTTTATTTTGATTACGCTACATTTGATGGCGAAATTGCTTACGAATATCCTTATGGCAGATAAAAAAGAGCGGCATGCCTGCCGCTCTTTTTGTTACATATTTTTCAAAGCTGCGATAATAATAAGAACCCATGCTGCTAAAAACGCAAGCCCCCCTAGTGGGGTGATAGCACCAAGCTTGCTTATTCCTGTTAGCACAAGGACAAACAAGCTTCCTGAAAACAGCACGATGCCAGCCAGCATAAGCCAGCCTGACCAATTCAGTGCTGCACTGCCTTGAAACTGTGACATTAAAAATCCGATAATGATCAAGCCAAGTGCATGAAACATTTGGTATTGAACCGCTGTTTTCCAAATCTCCAAGTATCTGGCTTCCACTTTCCCTTCTAATCCATGGGCCCCAAAGGCGCCAAGGGCAACAGCTAGAAAAGCGTTTATTGCTCCTAAAATAATAAATAACTTCATATCCCGGCTCCTTTAAAAATCAAAAATCGATTCTCCATTTGATCCATCTTCCGTAGCAATACGGTCTTGCTGTCCAACCACTTGCTGCACCCGGCTTGTTGCATCCGGCTGTTTAGCTGAAGGCACATGAAGTGGCGGCATCGCTTTTTGCTGTGTTTTTGTTTCCGGTCCAATCAACAGTTCACAAAGGGACTTAATAGCGTACACATGCCGTTCGGCTTCCCCTGGCGCAGCTTTTTTCGCTTCTGCAAGCTCCTGTTCCATCTTCAGCAATATCGTTTCACGTGAAACATTCATTTTTTTTCACCTGCTTTCGCCGCAAATTGAAAACATGGGTGGCCTGATGACCGGCGGACGACAACAGACGGCATTTGTTTTGTTTTAAACTTATAAGCCCGGCATCCGCGTGGCGCTGCTGGATCCCATGTAACAAAAAACTGGCGGCACTTCATACAATTTGGTTCAGTTAACAAACTATTCTCTCCTTTTTTCTTTCTTAAAAAGCAAGATAATTCCTTTTTAAAAGTCCGCTTTCCTGAAGATAGCGACTAAACTATAATGTGGCTGCCGGGTTTTTCAGCTTGTTAACATTCCGTTTTATTTTAACAAAAACCGGAATGTTTCACGTGAAACATTTCGCCTGTTTTTATAAAAGCCATCAATTTCTAACTATATTGCCCGGGAGCAAAAGCAGCCTCTGCCCCCGCTCACTTTTTTTGTTTAAGAAAGGTTTTCGAGACACCAGTTAATCGGCTTCTCCCCCATTTTCAGCAAAGCGTCATTTGCTTTTGAAAAAGGGCGGCTTCCAAAAAAACCCCGGGATGCTGATAGCGGACTTGGATGTGGTGACTGAATGATTACATGCTTTTGCTCATCTATTAACGTTTTTTTGCTTTGCGCCGGTTTTCCCCACAAAATAAAAACGGCCGGCTTTTCTCTTTCGCTAACAAGCTCAATTACGCGGTTGGTGAATTTCTCCCAGCCCTGGCCGCGATGTGAGTGGGCCTGTCCTTCCCGAACAGTTAAAACGGTATTTAACAAAAGCACTCCTTCATCCGCCCACTGCTTTAAAAACCCATGGTTTGGCACCTGGCATCCAAGATCCGAATTCAACTCTTTGTAAATGTTTTTCAATGACGGCGGCGGGTTATTACCCGGCTGAACAGAAAAACTAAGCCCGTGTGCCTGGTTTGGCCCGTGATATGGATCCTGGCCAAGAATCACCACTTTTACTTTTTCATATGGCGTAAAATGAAGCGCATTAAAAACATCATCCATTGGCGGATAAATCGTCTGCGTTTTATATTCTTCTTTTAAAAACGAACGAAGCTGCTGGTAATATGGTTTCTCAAATTCGTCTTTTAGCAAAGGGTCCCAATCGTTTGTTAAAATTTGTTTTGCCATTTAGCTCACCTCTTTCCTCATTATAATAGAAGCTGCGTCCGTTTAAAAACAATGAAGCCGGGTAAACGTTGAGAAAATAGAAAAACTGGAGGTTGTTGCTTTGTATCAAGTTAAAATCGTTCATAATCATGCAGAAGCAGCAAGTGCAGTTACTCAATTTTTGCAAAATGGCTTTTTAAAAAAACACATCTACCTTTTTGCTCATGACAAAGATGAATCAAAGCAGCTGGCAGATGTTTTAAATACCGGGGAATTTGGAGTAACAGAACAAGGCTTGCCTGAATCGATCAGCAACTTGTTTAAAAGCCGGGGAGAAGAACTCCGCTCAAAATTTCAAGAAATAGGATTGAACAAGTCGGAAGCAGCAGAATGTGAACAGCAGTTGGACCGCGGGTTCATTGCAGTTATTGCTACAAAAAAAAGCGAATAAAAAACACTATCGCAAAATTTGAACAGCTGCTTTTAGCCAAGCTGCTTTGCCGTTTATTTTAAACAAAAAAAGTTTTACAATTAAGTAAGGAGGCGATCTTTCAAAATGAAAAAAACGTTAACAATTGCCGGCTCGGATACTAGCGGCGGGGCTGGCATTCAAGCAGATTTAAAAACATTCCAGGAACATGGAACATATGGCATGACAGCTTTAACAACCATTGTCACAATGGATCCTGACAACAATTGGAGCCACGGTGTTTTTCCCCTTCCCATTGATGCGTTAAAAGCGCAGCTAAAAACGGCCATGTCAACAAGCATTGATGCGTTAAAAACGGGAATGCTTGCCACTCCGGATATTATTGAAACTGCGGCACAATCAATTCAAGAAAGCGGCATAGAAAATGTGGTGGTTGATCCCGTAATGGTCTGCAAAGGCGAAGATGAAGTGTTAAATCCGGATGCTGCAGCGGCAACGCGCAATTTGCTGCTGCCGCTCGCACTGGTTGTTACGCCGAACTTGTTTGAAGCCTGGCAGCTTTCTGGTGTGGGTCCTATTCGCACAGTGGAAGACATGAAAAAAGCAGCGCAAAAAATTTATGAACTTGGCGCCAAAAATGTGGTAGTAAAAGGCGGCAAACAGCTTGAAAGCGAAAAAGCAATAGATCTTTTTTATGATGGAAAAGAATTTATTGTGCTTGAAGGAGAAAAACATCCAACCACTTACAATCACGGCGCTGGCTGTACATTTGCCGCAGCCATCACAGCCAATCTGGCAAACGGCCAGGACGTGAAAACAGCTGTGTTGAACGCAAAAAAATTTGTAAATGCAGCAATAAAACACGGCTGGAAACTAAATGAGTATGTTGGGCCGGTTATGCATGGAGCTTATAATCAAAAGTAAAACATACTTAAACCGCCGCCGGTGTATCCCGGCGGTTTTGTTTTCCTGTTTTTTTGCTTTGTTTAAGCTCCTGTCCCTTTTTCGTTTGATTTGTTTTTTGCTGCTGAGCCCAAAGCTAGATTTTCGCTATCCAAAATGTTTTTTAGTACAATAAAGCAATACTAATTCGACTGGAGGCTAAAGTGCATGGAACCGATTTTACCGGAAAAAGTGCAGGAGCTGATTGATAAGTTTGCCGGTGAAGAAATATATCTTCACTTAGAAACCACAAATGGCGCTTATGCTTCACACTTTAATGAAAAGTTTTTTTCGGCAGGAGCTTATATCCGCAATGCAAAGCTTACATATGAGCACGGGAAAATTGTTGGAAATGACCCATATCGAGTAGGCTTAAAGCTGGAAATTGGCTGGGTATACGCAGAAGGGTTAACGCATTATGGTTTTGATGAAGAAGGACACCTGCTAATGGCTGGCCATGATTTTGATGGGAAACTGGCGGTTGCACTGCAAATAGGCAAAACACCGTTTAAGTAAAGGAAAGGATTGAGAACAATGAAAACAAAGGAAGTAGAACAGGAACGCCATGTGCTTGTTGTTTTTCCGCATCCTGATGATGAAGCGTTTGGTGTATCCGGCACTATTGCCATTCATACAAGCCGCGGAACGCCCGTAACATATGCCTGCCTTACCCTCGGAGAAATGGGCCGAAACCTTGGCAATCCGCCGTTTGCTACACGCGAATCTTTGCCGGATATCCGAAAAGCCGAATTGAAAAAAGCAGCAGAAGCCATCGGCATTCAAGATTTGCGGATGATGGGTTTGCGTGATAAAACACTGGAATTTGAAGATGATCAGAAAATGATGAATTTGATAACCGATTTAATTAACGAATTAAACCCCTCTCTCATCATTACTTTTTATCCGGGCTATTCCGTTCATCCTGACCACGAAGCTACTGCCAGAGCTGTTGTTCGTGCTGTTCGGGCTCTAAAACCGGAAAAGCGGCCAAAGCTTCATTGTGTGGCGTTTGCAAACAACACGCTTGAAGAAATTGGTGAAGCAGATATTGTTTACGATATCCGGCACGTTTACCATAAAAAACTGGAAGCAATGAAAGCCCACATTTCTCAAACCATCTGGATGCTAAAAGACTTGGAAGCAACTGTGGCCAACGAAAGCGGCAACAGCGAACTGAAAGACCGCTTTCATTTCGAACACTTCTGGACTTATACATTTGATGAAAAAGACCACGTAAGTGATATAAAGCAAAAAAGCTAACGCTTCTTTTGTTTTCAGTAACATATTTAAAAAAGCCTGTCTCTGCTTGAGACAGGCTTTTTCCTTTAAATAAGTAAGTTAAACAGCAATGGATCACTATTGATTTCCATATAAGGGAACCCGTTTTCTTCCATTCGCTTTACGAGCGGTTTATAGTCTTCTTTGTTTTTTAATTCGATTCCGACTAATACAGGGCCTTCATCACGATTGGTGCGTTTTGTATACTCAAAACGGGTAATATCATCATGCTCGCCGAGTACTTGATCCATAAATTTGCGGAGAGCGCCCGCACGCTGCGGGAACGTCACAATAAAATAATGTTTGAGCCCTTCATAAATTAAAGAGCGTTCTTTAATTTCCTGCATGCGCTCAATATCGTTGTTTCCGCCACTTACAACGCAAACCACGTTTTTCCCTTTGATTTCATCTTTATAAAAATCAAGGGCTGCTACCGACAAAGCTCCCGCCGGCTCCGCAACAATCGCATTTTCATTGTAAAGCTGCAAAATTGTTGTACATACTTTTCCTTCTGGAATAACTGAAATGCCATCCAGCACTTCCATGCAAATGTCCATCGTTATATTGCCAACTTGCTTAACTGCCGCGCCGTCCACAAAAGGGTCAATTGAATCGAGTCGTGTCACTTCTCCGTTGTTCAACGATGCTTTCATGCTCGGAGCACCCGCTGGTTCAACGCCAATTAGTTTTGTGCGCGGGCTGATCCCTTTTACATAAGACCCGACGCCGGCTGCCAGGCCGCCGCCGCCAATCGAACAAAACATATAATCAACAGGCACTTGCATATCATTTAAAATTTCAACACCGACTGTGCCTTGACCGGCAATTGTCCGGTAGTCGTCAAAAGGATGCACAAACATTTTTTCTTCTTCTGTACAGTAAGCCATTGCCGCTGTGTAAGAATCATCAAATGTGTCCCCTGTTAAAACAACTGATACTTTATCGCCGCCAAACCGTTTAACCTGAGATACTTTTTGGCGAGGTGTAGTAGAAGGCATAAAAATCTTTCCTTCAATGCCAAGTGCATAACAGGAATAAGCAACACCTTGCGCATGATTTCCAGCACTGGCACAAACAACGCCTTTTGCCCGTTCTTCTTCTGTTAAACTGCGGATAAAGTTATACGCGCCGCGCAGTTTAAATGAACGGACAATTTGCAAGTCTTCCCTTTTCAAATAAACATTGCAGCCGTAGCGTGCTGACAAAATTTCGTTTTTTTGAAGCGGCGTTTTGATCACTACATCTTTGAGAACTTGATTCGCCACTAC
>JAPSKG010000077.1 GCA_031177795.1 Domibacillus sp. | reverse complement strand
GCGTTGTAAATAATTTTTTATATAAGTCGTTTGCTTGAAATGGAGAGCAGTTTTTAAACCAATAACTTAAAATAACAAAAATGGTCACAGGTCCGCAGGCAGACGAACGAAACTTTGGGTGAATGTCTTCTGCATATTGTGATTTGCCTTTAACGATAATCATTTTATTCCTCCATGAACAAAAAAGCACCCCGGCTTAGAAAGGGGCGCTTTTTTGTTAGACTTCCATAATAATAGGCAGAATCATTGGGCGGCGCTTTGTCCGCTCATATAAAAATGGAGAAAGTGCATCTGTAATTTCATTTTTAATATCAGACCACTGGGTTGTATTGCTGCTTAAAAGCTGTTTAATATGACGGTTGAGCATGGACTGTGCTTCGTATATAAGGTCACCCGATTCACGCATGTAAACAAAACCGCGCGAAATGATATCAGGACCTGCCTCAATTTTAGCTGTTTCCTTATTGATGCTTACAACAACAATAACAAGCCCTTCCTCAGATAAAATACGGCGGTCGCGAAGTACAATGTTGCCAATATCGCCAATGCCGCTTCCATCAATGTAAACCGAGCCTGATTGAATGCGTCCTGCCACACGCGCTTCATCTTTTGATAAAGCAAGAACATCTCCATTATCCATAATAAAACAGTTTTCTTCCGGCACACCGCAATCAATAGCGTGCTGGCAATGTGTTTTTTGCATACGGTATTCACCATGTATTGGCATAAAGAACTTTGGTTTTATCAAACGAAGCATTAACTTTTGTTCTTCCTGGCTTCCGTGGCCCGATGTATGAATATCATTTAAAGGGCCATGAATTACATCAGCGCCCGCACGCGACAGCGCGTTAATAATTCGATTAACGCTTACAGTATTGCCTGGAATTGGTGAAGAAGAAAATACAACCGTGTCATTTGGCTGTATTTGAATTTGGCGGTGTGATCCGTTTGCAATACGGGATAACGCAGCCATCGGTTCACCCTGGCTTCCGGTACAAAGAATGGTTACTTTGTTGGCAGGCAGTTTGTTTAACTGATGTGTATCAACAAACGTATCTTTCGGACATTGAATATAACCAAGCTGTTGGCCAATAGTAATAGCAGATTCCATGCTTCGTCCAAATACGCCGACTTTTCGGCCATCTTCAACTGCTGCTTCAACAACTTGCTGAAGACGGTGTATGTTAGAAGCAAACGTAGCGAAAATAATCCGGCCTTCCACCTTGCGGAAAACATTTCGAATGCTTTCGCCAACTTTTCTTTCTGACATCGTAAAATTTGGAACCTCACTGTTTGTGCTGTCCGAAAGAAGGCAAAGAACACCTTCTTTTCCGATTTCAGCCATTCTTGTTAAATTCGCAGGTTCACCGACTGGCGTAAAATCAAATTTAAAATCTCCAGTGTGCACAATGTTTCCTTGAGGAGTTTTCACAACTACTCCATACGAATCGGGAATACTGTGCGTGGTACGGAAAAATGAAACAGATGTTTTGCGGAATTTGATAACATCATCTTCGCCAATTTCATGGAGCCGGGCCCGGCGAAGAAGACCATGTTCATCCAGTTTGTTGCGGAGAAGACCAAGCGCCAGCTTTCCGCCGTAAACTGGAATGTTTACAACACGAAGTAAATAAGGGATACCGCCAATATGATCTTCGTGTCCGTGCGTGATAAATAGCCCTTTAATTTTATCTGCATTTTTTTCAAGATAAGAATAATCCGGGATAACATAATCAATGCCGAGCAATTCATCTTCTGGAAATTTAATCCCTGCATCAATTAAAATAATTTCGTCCTGAAATTGGACCGCATAAGTGTTTTTGCCGATTTCACCCAAACCGCCGAGGGCAAAAACCGCTGTTTGATCATTTTTGACAAATTTCATGTCTTACAGCTGCTCCACTTTAAAATCCGGAGAATTTTTTTCATACTCAAGGTGGGCATCGTTCACCTTTTGAACGAATTCGATATTATATGGGCGGCTTTTTAATGCATGGCGAACTGCACGTTCTGATCCCGCTTCTGCGTATAACGTTTTCGTTTTTTCGCGAACAGGCACCTCTGAACGGTTTTCTTGATAGTACACTTTGTAAATCATGCGTTTCTCTCCTTTATTCAAATTAATATATACAAACCGCTTTAAGGCGGTTCTTCTCATGTTTTAATAACTTTATTATATAGAAAGGCAAGCATTTTTACACGAAAGTTATCTTTCTTGTTTCTTACATAAAGACAGCCCTTCATAGAGGAAGGGCTTAACCATTCAGTATTATGCAATTGATTTTCTTCTAAGCAGGTCTTTCCACTGTTTGGCCAACTTTTTTTTCAGCCTTTTTAACATTGTGGATCACTCCTTGCCCTTATTCTATCATACGGCCCTTGTTATGAAAAGGAAAATGGGAAACCCTTCCGCGCATCCTTTACTGCTTTTTAAAGCATGCTATCTTTCGATTGGCTGGGCATTTTCTTGTACACGAAATGGATCTTTTTCATCAATGTAATCATAAAACATTATACCATTTAAGTGATCAATTTCATGTTGCATACAAATAGCAGGCAACCCTTTTAATCGAACTTTAATCTCAGTTCCTTCTAAAGTAGTGCCTTTAACGGTAATGCGTGCGTATCGGTGAACGTAGCCAGGCACATCACGATCTACAGACAAACAGCCTTCTCCGCTTGTTAAATAAGCTTTTTCCACTGAATGGCTAATTATTTTTGGATTAAATAAGGCATAACTAATTAAGCCGCCGTTTTCATCCCTGAGATGAACAGCAATCATTCGCTTTGATATTCCTATTTGAGGAGCAGCAAGCCCTATGCCAGGGCGCAAACCGTATTTTTCTGAAATTTCAGGATCCTGGCTGTTTTGCACATACTCCATTAAAGAAGCTAAAATTTCTTTGTCTTCATTTGAAGCGGGAAGAGGAACATCACTTGCTTTTTGGCGCAGTACTGGCGCCCCCTCGCGCACAATATCTTTCATTTTTATCATTAGTCTACCTTCCTTTTTCACAATTCGTGTATTTATCTTAACAAAAACTGCGCAGAATGTTAAAGGAGCAATTCGATTGTTTTAGTTTGAAGGAAAGGGGAATAGGGACACAGAAAGTGAATTTCGTAATGTATAACAGTTTAGAAAATCGCTTTCTTTTTATAATACAGACGGATAAACAAACTGATACAGTTGCTAAAAACAATAAAGTTAAAACAATAAAATACACGTTTCTTTTTGAATTGACGGATTAAATGGGATGTTATACACTATTACTCGTAGCGTTGTATTGTATTAGTGAGTTTTTTAAAATAACTGGTACAGCATAATTATAAATGAAAAATTAGTCGTGTGACCAATAACGAAAGGATAGGTGACGATCATGAGTGCAAAGAAAACTGCTCAGTTCGATCCGCAAAAAACACTCGAATCAATTGAAACGCAATTTACGATGGTTCAAGTATTAAATGAAGAAGGTAAAATTGTTAACGAAGCAGCTGCTCCAAAGCTGTCAGATGAAGAGCTTCAAGAATTAATGTCACGCATGGTTTATACTCGTGTGCTTGACCAGCGTTCTATTTCTTTAAACCGCCAGGGCCGTCTTGGTTTCTACGCGCCTACTGCAGGACAAGAAGCTTCTCAAATCGCTTCTCAATACGCATTGGAGAAAGAAGACTGGATTTTGCCAGGTTACCGTGACGTACCACAAATCATTTGGCATGGTCTGCCTTTATGGAAGGCGTTTTTATTTTCTCGCGGCCACTTTGTGGGCAACCAGGCTCCAGAAGGCGTTAATGTATTGTCTCCACAAATCATTATCGGTGCCCAATATGTTCAAAATGCCGGCGTTGCTCTTGGTTTGAAGAAACGCGGTAAAAAAGCAGTAGCTGTTACATATACAGGCGACGGCGGTTCATCACAAGGTGATTTCTACGAGGGAATTAACTTTGCAGGTGCATATAACGCACCGGCTATTTTCATTGTGCAAAACAACCAATTTGCCATTTCAACACCACGCGAAAAGCAAACAGCAGCAAAAACAATTGCCCAAAAAGGTATTGCAGCCGGTATTCCGTCTGTACTTGTTGACGGCATGGACCCGCTTGCTGTTTACGCGGTTGTAAAAGAAGCACGTGAGCGCGCAATTAACGGCGGAGGACCTACTTTAATCGAAACACTTTGCTACCGCTATGGCCCACATACAATGGCGGGTGATGATCCAACACGTTACCGTACATCTGATCTTGATACTGAGTGGGAGAAAAAAGATCCACTTGTTCGTTTCCGCAACTACCTGGTAGAAAAAGGTTTGTGGAATGAAGAAAAAGAAAACGAAGTCATTGAACGTGCAAAAGAAGAAATTAAAGAAGCAATCAAAAAAGCTGATGAAACACCAAAACAAAAAGTAACAGATTTGATGGCAAATATGTACGAAGAAATGCCAGCAAACTTAAAAGAACAATATGAAATTTACATTGCAAAGGAGTCGAAGTAAGCCATGGCACAAATGACAATGATTCAAGCGATTACTGATGCCTTGCGCGTTGAACTCAAAAACGACGAAAATGTCCTTGTCTTCGGAGAAGATGTTGGCGTAAACGGCGGGGTATTCCGTGCAACAGAAGGCCTTCAAAAAGAATTTGGAGAAGAGCGCGTATTTGATACGCCGCTTGCGGAATCAGGAATCGGCGGTCTTGCTGTCGGTCTTGCACTTGAAGGGTTCCGTCCGGTACCAGAAATTCAATTTTTCGGTTTTGTTTATGAAGTAATGGATTCCATCAGCGGCCAACTTGCCCGCATGCGCTATCGTTCAGGTGGTGTTTACTCTGCGCCTGTTACGATTCGTTCGCCATTTGGCGGCGGTGTACACACACCAGAACTTCATGCGGATAGCTTGGAAGGCTTGATGACACAGCAACCAGGTATCAAAGTAGTTATTCCTTCATCTCCATATGATGCAAAAGGACTTTTAATTTCTGCCATTCGCGACAATGACCCTGTAGTGTTCCTTGAGCATATGAAATTATATCGTTCATTCCGTGAAGATGTGCCAGAAGGCGAATACACAATCCCGCTTGGCAAAGCAGCTGTAAAACGTGAAGGAACAAATCTTTCTATCATTACTTATGGTGCTATGGTTCATGAATCACTAAAAGCAGCAGAAGCGCTTGAAAAAGAAGGGCATTCTGTTGAAGTAATCGATCTTCGCACAGTTCAGCCGCTTGATATTGAAACGATTATTGCTTCAGTTGAAAAAACTGGACGTGCTATCGTTGTTCAAGAAGCGCAAAAACAAGCTGGTATTGCAGCAAACGTTGTAGCTGAAATTAATGACCGTGCAATTTTAAGCCTTGAAGCTCCAGTATTGCGTGTGGCAGCACCAGATACAGTGTTCCCATTCTCACAAGCTGAAGGCGTATGGCTTCCAAACAGCAAAGACATTATTGAAACAGCGAAAAAAGTTCTTGAGTTTTAATTTTCATAACAACTGAAAAGGAGGCTTTGCCTCCTTTTCAAAATTCACATAATAGGAGGATGACTACATTGGCATTTGAATTTAAATTACCGGATATCGGTGAGGGTATTCATGAAGGTGAAATCGTCAAGTGGTTCGTTAAGCCAGGCGATAAAGTAGGAGAAGACGACGTACTTTGTGAAGTGCAAAATGATAAAGCTGTTGTTGAAATTCCATCGCCAGTTGCAGGAACTGTAGAAGAAGTTTTGGTTGAAGAAGGCGCTGTAGCAATTGTTGGAGACACACTAATCAAGTTTGACGCACCTGGTTACGAGCATTTGAAATTTAAAGGTGATGATCATGAAAGTGATGCAGGGGAAGCTAAAACAGAAGCACAAGTTCAGTCATCATTAGAATCAGGACAAAATATTGAAAAAGCTCCTGTTGAAGAAGCACCAGCAAAGTCTACAGGCCCTATTAGCACCGGACCGGCTCAGCCACAGGCAGAAGTGGATCCAAATCGCCGCATTATTGCCATGCCTTCAGTACGTAAATATGCGCGTGAAAAAGATGTGAATATCGCTCTTGTGGCAGGAAGCGGCAAAAACGGACGTGTAGGAAAAGAAGATATCGACGCTTACTTAAATGGCTCGCAAGCACCACAGGCTGCACCTGCTGCTGAAGCGCCGCAAGAAACAGCCGCAGCTGCTCAAGAAGAAGCAAAACCGGCAGCAATCCAAATTCCGGAAGGCGAATTCCCGGAAACACGCGAAAAAATGAGCGGTATCCGTAAAGCAATTGCTAAAGCAATGGTGAATTCAAAGCATACTGCACCACATGTTACATTGATGGATGAAGTTGAAGTAACAAAATTATGGGCACACCGTAAAAAGTTCAAAGACATTGCAGCAGAAAAAGGCGTAAAATTAACGTTCCTTCCATACGTTGTAAAAGCTTTGACAAGTGCGCTTCGTGAATATCCTGCTTTCAACACATCTATTGATGATGCAACAAACGAAATCATCCATAAGCATTATTACAATATCGGAATTGCTGCTGACACAGAAAAAGGATTGATGGTTCCAGTTGTTAAAAATGCTGACCGTAAATCTATGTTCACAATTTCTAATGAAATTAACGAACTTGCTGTAAAAGCGCGTGATGGAAAACTTGCACCTGCTGAAATGAAAGGTGCATCTTGCACAATCACAAATATTGGGTCAGCTGGCGGCCAGTGGTTCACGCCGGTTATTAACCACCCGGAAGTTGCAATTTTAGGAATTGGCAGAATTTCTGAGAAAGCAATTGTAAAAAATGGTGAAATTGTAGCCGCTCCTGTGTTAGCATTATCATTGAGCTTTGATCATCGCATGATTGACGGAGCGACAGCGCAAAATGCATTAAATCACATTAAACGGTTGTTGAACGACCCAGAACTTTTATTAATGGAGGCGTAAAACATGGTAGTAGGAGATTTCCCAATTGAAACAGACACTATAGTGATCGGTTCAGGCCCTGGGGGCTATGTAGCTGCAATTCGTGCAGCCCAGCTTGGACAAAAAGTGACCATTGTTGAGAAAGAAAATCTTGGAGGCGTCTGCTTAAACGTAGGCTGTATCCCTTCAAAAGCACTTCTTACAGCAAGCCATCGTTTCGAGCAAGCGAAACATTCTGATGACATTGGAATCATCGCTGAAAACGTATCAGTAAACTTTGATAAAGTTCAAGAATGGAAAGCAAGCGTCGTTAACAAGTTAACTGGCGGCGTTGAAGGCCTTCTTAAAGGAAATAAAGTTGAAATTGTGCGCGGTGAAGCTTATTTCAATGATGCAAATACACTACGTGTTATGAGTGAAGATTCTGCACAAACATACACGTTTAAAAATGCAATTATTGCAACTGGATCACGCCCTATTGAAATTCCAAATTTCAAATTTTCTAAACGTGTTATTGATTCAACGGGTGCTCTTGCTCTTCAGGAAATTCCTAAAAAAATGGTTGTTGTAGGCGGCGGATACATTGGTTCTGAGCTTTCAACAGCGTTTGCAAACTTTGGAACTGAAGTAACAATTCTTGAAGGTGCTCCTGAAATTCTTGGCGGTTTTGAAAAGCAAATGTCTGCGCTTGTTAAACGCGGAATGAAGAAAAAAGGCATTACGATTGTAACAAAAGCAATGGCGAAATCAGCAGAAGAAACAGAAAATGGCGTGAAAGTAACATATGAAGCAGCTGGAAAAGAAGAAACAGTTGAAGCTGACTATGTACTTGTTACAGTAGGACGCCGTCCAAACACGGATGAAATGGGCCTTGAAGGTGCTGGCGTGAAAATGTCAGACCGCGGGGTTATTGAAATTGATAAACAATGCCGTACAAGCGTAGGAAATATTTATGCGATCGGTGATATTGTTGCAGGACCTCCTCTTGCGCATAAAGCATCTTACGAAGGCAAAATTGCAGCAGAAGCAATCAGCGGTGAAAAATCAGAAATCGATTATCTTGCGATTCCTGCAGTATGCTTTACAGAGCCTGAACTGGCAACAGTTGGTTACTCAGAAGCGCAGGCAAAAGAAGAAAACATCGAAATTACAGCTGCAAAGTTCCCTTTTGCTGCAAATGGACGCGCTCTTGCGCTTAACAGTACAGATGGCTTTGTAAAAGTTGTGGCTCGTAAAGAAGATGGACTTGTAATCGGTGCTCAAATTGCCGGTTCAGGCGCTTCTGATATTGTGGCAGAACTTGGTCTTGCAATTGAAGCAGGAATGACTCTTGAAGACATTGCTATGACAATTCATGCTCATCCAACACTTGGCGAAATGACAATGGAAGCTGCAGAAGTAGCACTTGGTACTCCAATTCACATTGTTAAATAAAAATGGTACTAAAAAACCCTCGTTTTCCTTTATTTAGGAAACCGGGGGTTTTTTGTCCCATTTTATAATGTTACATACAATTAACCCTTGATTTTTTATATGTGTTATATTATTATTTATTTAGAAACATGAAACGCTTACAAAAATAAAAATGGGGGTAGGGAAGTATGGGAACAATCATCTGTAAGTCTTGCAAAGCAACAATTGAACACTTTGAAGAAGAAAAGGTGACGGTTCTTTACTCTCATTGTGGATGCGATCAAGAAGTGGAAACGGAAGATTAATTAAAGAAATATACGTGAAGTTTAACAAAGCCCGCAAACACTAAAAAGTATAAGAGTGTTGCGGGTTTTCTTGTGATTGGAGTAATTCTTTCTGTAAAAAACATGATAGTTAAGCAAAGAAAAAGTGTGAATGAAAGAAAAAGATGAGGGTTAAAAAAGTCCCACTTTTAATTAACAATTTTAAAAGTGGGACTTAGCAGATTTTATTTATGGTGCTATTATTTTATTTTTAAAATGAAATAATATGCTATTGCTTTTGAAACCCGATTTGAATTAATGGGTAATTCGAGTATCATCCGGGTGTTTCTCATCAAATACGTGCTTGTCAAGATATTTATGGAAAAACCATTCGCCTGCTGCAATAAGAAGAGCAGAAATCAATGAAGCTTGTAAAACATCTCCGTCATTTAGGAAAAGTGATTTTCCCATTAGCCAAATAACCAAAAAAGATAACACTGCATCAGCTAAAGTTGCAATGGTATTTCTTTTCGAGTGATCGGAGTTTACTTCCATGTCGTTGCCGCTTTTTCGGAAAAGCAATAAGTCACCAACAATATAAGATAAAATCGTTAAAACGGCACTAATCAAAAGGGTATCGCTAAACTCTCCATCATAAATTCCACTTAGCACAATACCTAGAACAA
>JAPSKG010000076.1 GCA_031177795.1 Domibacillus sp. | reverse complement strand
GTCATCTTCTAATTTTTCAGTTATGGTGTCCAGTACAGATCTGGTTTCTACCAAGGACCCCTCTTTTACTCTCACAGGAAACAGAGTCCAACTAACCGTCGGGTCTTCTACTTATTCGCTGAACCGGAATGGACAAATCATTGATTGGGGAAATGCCAAATCTTTTATGAAAAAAATGAATTTCAGCCTTGACTTGTCCAGTGATGCCTCCAACGGGTATCCAGATAACGAAAAACTCTTTCAAATCGAAGAAAACACAGAATTTCAATCTACCGTAACGTTTTCTTTTACGGGATTGTAAAAAGAGAACCCCCCTTTGTTAAATAAACAAAGGGAGGTTTTTCATCTTGGTTACCTACAACAAAGCTTTCTTTTCCCTGTTGCTTTCTACACGTTTTGTGGATTATTTTTCACATTGCCAATTAAGACAAATGAACAAATCCGGATATTTTCTTTAATGTGGATACAGAAGCACTGCCCAGTCTGGCGAGTTTGCTTTTAAAACTAACATCCAAGTCAACCCGATATTTATTCGACTCTTTTGACTGCTGCGCCAATTCACAAAACAGCAACTGGCTGTTGATTTCCGCTTCATTTTCCGTTTTTCTCACATAGTAATATTGCCCGTCGGAGTGTTGTTCCCGCGCTTTGCTGTTGTCCTGCAGCATTAAAGTTAAACTTTCACAAACCCGTTTTTTTAAATGAGGCTTCAAGATAGGAAACATAATTTCCACCCGATTTTCCATATTGCGTGTCATTAAGTCTGCGGAAGACAAAAACACTTTTTCTTCCCCGTTTCGATAAAAACTGTAAACGCGTGTATGTTCCAGAAAAGATCCAATGATACTGCGGACACGGATGTTTTCACTGGCTCCTTTCATTCCCGGGCGCAAGCAGCAAATTCCTCTCACAATCAAATCAATGGTTACACCAGCATTTGATGCTTCATACATTTTCATAATAATCTTTTTATCGGTTAGTGAATTCATTTTGGCAATAATACGCCCATTTCCATACTGGCGGTGAAAAGCTATTTCTTCGTCAATTAACGTTAATAATTTATCACGAATGCCAAAAGGTGCAACAATTAAATGATGATAATCCGGTTTTTCCATATGCCCGCTCAGCGAATTAAAAAAGTTGGTAGCATCAATGCCGATTTTTTCATCTGCTGTGAGCAAGCCCATATCGGTGTAAATCCGGGCGGTTGCGTCATTATAGTTTCCTGTTCCTAAATGGACAAAACGTTCAATTTGCCCTTTTTTGCGGCGGACCACTAGCGTAATTTTACTGTGGGTTTTTAAGTGCGTCATTCCATAAATCACGTGACAACCCGATTTTTCTAGTTCTTTTGCCCACTGGACATTGTTTTCTTCATCAAACCGTGCTTTTAACTCTACCAACACGGTTACTTGTTTTCCTTTTTCCGCAGCACGCTCCAGGCTTTTTATAATAGGAGAATCGCCACTCACCCTGTACAGTGTTTGTTTAATGGCCAGCACATCTGGATCATCGGCTGCCTGCGATATAAAATCGACGATCGGTTCAAAAGACTCATACGGATGATGAAGAAGCACATCTTGTTTTAAAATTTGACTGAAAATATCTTCTGCCCCTTCTAAATCACGAGGCGGCTGCGGAATAAAAGACGGGGCGGCCAAATGTTCATGAGCGGACTGAATGTTTTTACAAAAAGAAAAAAGAAATGTTAAATCTAATGGAGCTTGATTCGAGTAAACATCTTTGCTGTGAATTTCCAATTCTTCTTTTAAATAGTCCACTACTTGCTGATCATAACAATGATGCTGAACTTCAAGGCGGACAGCGGCGCCCCATTTGCGTTTTTTCAATTCTTCTTCTATTTCATGAAGCAAGTCTTCCGCCTCATCTTCGTGAATGGTTAAATCTGCGTTGCGGGTAATTCGAAAAGGCGTAACAGACTTTACCGGATGGCCTTTAAACAATTTATCAATAAACTCGGAAATCACTTGCTCTAACAAAACAAATTCCTTTGTTTCCGTGTTTGAAGGCAGTTCAATCAAACGGTTTATTACTGCAGGAACTTGCACAATCGTCAATTTTCCGGCCAGCGAAGTAGAAGTCGCTTTCTTTTTTACTTTTTCTTCAAGGACAACGGCTAAATTTAATGATTTATTTAACAGCATCGGAAAAGGCCGATATGCATCAATACCCATCGGCGTTAAAACAGGAAAAATTTGCTCGTCAAAAAAAGTTTCCAAAAACGCATATTTTTCAGGTTTTACGTTTGATACCGGTATAATGCTGACCTTTTCCCTGGCAAGCAACGGCGTGAGTTCGTTTAAAAATGCATGATCTTGTTTACGGACAAGAGTATGCGTGATATCAGAAATAAGGCTCAGTTGTTCTTTTGGGGTTAACCCTGCTTTATTTTCTGGACGATTAAACCCTGCTTTTACTTGATCGAGCAAACCAGCCACACGCACCATAAAAAATTCATCTAAATTTGAACTAAAAATAGCCAGAAATTTGAACCGTTCTAATAAAGCATTTCGCTCGTCTAATGCTTCTTCCAATACCCTCTGGTTAAAACCCAGCCAACTTAATTCCCGATTGTTGTAGTAAGAAGAACTGGCCAAATTTATTTTATTCTTCGTTGTTTGCAAAATTCATTCACTCTCCTGATGTAATTCCGACTATGTAAGTAGATTAAAAGTAACACTTTTTTGTAAACACCCAGTAAATTATTTGTAAATTACATGTAAATTTTTGATATTTTTTGGCTATTTTTCATGAGATATGTATGTTTTATTACCTATAAACCGCGATTGGGTTGGGAAAAGTTCATTGTTGCAAAACCAAACTATTTCCTGGCTTTATTCAAACAATAAGCAGGTTACGCTAAGAACAACCGATAATAATTGAAGATGATACTTGTAAAAAAAAGCCCGCAAACCTTTTTACAGTTTTTTCTTGCTCCTTTTTCAAGTTGCAAAAAACGCTTTGTTCCTAAATATTTTTTTACTTATAAGTCTGCTCCTGGTTTTTAATCTAGAGCCATTGTTTTTTAAAAAAAACAAAAAAGGCCAGTCCATAAAAAATGCGTTATGAACTAACCTCTTCACTTACAAAAAGCTCTATACCTAATGCTGTTTGTTTGGCAATTTCTTTTCTGGATGGCCGTTCCCCTGTGTTTTTCGAAGATGTTCATCTTTTCTTTGCTTTTCATGAACTTTTTCCAAAAATTCTTGTGTGCTTTCTTTTCCCATTATAATCTGCCTCCTTGTGACCGAAAGTCTTCTTTACTTTCTCCGGAATTTTTTTAACCATACCTGGCTCTTATTTCCGCTTTTCTTGCACGTAAAAAAGCTGATAATTTCGATACTTCTCCCCATACTAAGAAAGCGCAAAAGCGCACATCCCATTCAGATCTGGAGGGGTTATGATGAGGAACAAATCAAAAAATTTTGCGAACACCACGATGATTGGCGAAGCGGGAAAAGCAAGAGCAAAAGCAAAATATTCATCTAAACGGGCAGACGGCTCCATCAACACAAATCCACAGGGGCGAATGCAAGCTTCTAACGAAAGAAATGAGCACTAGGCGGAAGGGGGCAGGACGGTGGATCGAAATCAATCTGCAGGAAAGCAACGGAGCAAACCTAATTTGCCATTGACACCAGCATATGAAAAAATACCTCCTGGAAAAGTGGAGGAAGAATTTTCACGTGAATTGGCGGAAGTCAACAAACTAAAACGTAAAAATGCACATTACAAGCAAAAAAGTGAAAAATAACAAAAACTCTACAAAAAAATGCTTTAGTAGTATTTCCAAAAATTAAGCCGTACCCATTTATGTTTTTTACTGCTTTTAATGAAATTTCTGTTTAAATTCTTTTTCCCGGGCTGAAAAATAAAAAATGCCCTATTCTCATTTGGAGGGATCACAATGAAAAATGAAAACAGAGAATTTCCAAGTTACTTTGAAAAGCAAAAAAAGCGCGGGTATGCCTTTAAGTAACTTTTTGTTTTTTGTATGGCTTGAAATCAGTTTATACAGAATGAATATGGAGGAGAGGTTCTAATGGGGAAAAACCATCAAAATAGAGAAAACCGTGAAAAACATCCTTTACAAAAAAAATCTATTTATGACCAGCCAATTCAGGAAAATGTAAATGAAGAATATGGATGCTCGTTAGATGCACTGGTTGATCCAAAAGGAAAACAAAAGAAAAAACAAAAGGATAAACAAAGCACCCAGGAAGAAAACCGCGAAAAATAAGCGGAAGTTATGCTTAGGAGGAATTCGCCATGGAACTCAAGCGGGCAAAGCAAATTGTTTCCACGCCATCAACTGATATAGAAGTTCAATTTAACGGTGTTTCCGTCTGGATTGATGAGATTGATGAAAAAGAAAACACAGCAACCGTTCATTTACGGGGACCTGGAGAAGAACGAACCAAAGTCGGCATTGAAGATTTAAAAGAAGTTACCCATTAATCAAGTCGACAGCCATCCTTGCATTTAAAAGGGTGGCTGCTTTTTTGTTTTTTCTTTTTAATGGTTCGGATACAGATGGTTCTCTTTTTTTAATTTTCATAAAGGTTTTTCAGTGACATAAACAGGTTAAATGAAGAAAATGGAATCGTCTTTTTCCATACTGCCGCACTAATTTCATTCAACAAGGGAGATGAAAATAAAAATTGATTTACAGTGATATTGCAGTTCCTATTCAGCAGCCAGGCGCCCTTTCCGGTTTAAATCAAGCCGATCCTGAACCTTATATGTTTGACCAGCCGGCACGTTTTTCTGTTTATCATCATCCAACAAAGCCACATTCTCTTATGAAAGACGACCGCAACCAGTGGTATGCGACGATTCGCTGGGAATTAAATACCTTAACAGGCGTTAAGTATGCCCGCCAGGTTCACCGCCCTTCTTATTTGGATCAAAGCATTACCTTAAAATTAATTGACTATTTAGCCGCTGAAGGTCTTAAGCCGCAGTTAGACAGCTTTGATAAAGCATTTGTGCACACAACGGTTTTTGCAGAGAATCTAGACAACATTCCATTAAGCCGGCAATTGCGGATTGCCAATGCTGATGGTGAAGATGACCCATCGGTAATGCAAACCATCCACTTTATAGAAAACGTATTTAATGGCCAAAGAACCCGGTTTTCAGCCGGATTTGAAACATTTTCAATTAGTACTGTTACAGAAAACCGCTTTTACCTGGAAAATGTTCATTTGTCCGCTTCTGCTTTTCTTTACTTGCAATATTTTGTTTATTTTCATCAATACGGATTTGTTCCTTCTAAACAAATGATGGCAAAGCTGCTTGAAAACTTATGGGCTTCTACTCAGTCAAGGAATACACAATGGAACGCTTCTCTTTTCACCGTTGAACAAATTAAAAAGCGTTAGTGCTGTTTTAAACAGCACTAACGCTTTTAGATAGCCATCGGCTAATTGATCCTTGCTGGTTTTCTGTTTACAAAGGAAAAGCAATTGTTTTAATTGCTTCCAGCCGTTCCTTTATTTGTTCTGGTGTCATGTCATGCTCTTTTACATACCGGTTCCATGGATGAGTCCGGCATTCGTCCGAACAGCTGCGCATAAAACGGTGCTCACTTTTTTCTGAGCACAGAATTTTCCGGTTGCATTCCGGGTTTGCACAGCTTACGTGCCGTTCACACGGTTCACCGGTAAAAATGTCTTTCCCAACCACAATCGGGTTTACTTGGTTTACCGGCACACTGAGGCGGTCGTCAAACACAAAACACTTTCCGTCCCAGTTTTCGCCGCGAACTTCCGGGTCTTTTCCATACGTTACAATGCCGCCATGCAGTTGAACTACATCTTCAAAACCTTCTTTTAATAAAAAGCCAGAAAACTTTTCACAGCGGATACCGCCCGTGCAATACGTTAAAATCTTTTTGCCTGCAAGCTCTTCTTTATGTTCCCGTATCCACTCAGGCAAATCACGAAACGTTTCCACGTCTGGACGGATTGCTCCTTTAAAGTGGCCCAGTTCATGCTCATAGGTGTTGCGTGCATCTAAAATAACCGTGTTTTCTTCTTGCATAAGCCGTAAAAATTCTTTTGGCTCCGCATACGCGCCTGTTGTTTCCAGCGGATTTACATCGTCTTCTAAACGAAGCGTTACCAGTTCTTTGCGCGGACGAACTTTCATTTTTTTAAAAGCATGCTTATCCGCTTCATCTATTTTAAAGACCATGTCTTGAAAACGTATATCTTCTTTCATCGCTTGCATATATTGTTCGGTTTGTTCCACCGTGCCCGACAGCGTTCCGTTGATGCCTTCTTTTGCCACCAAAATACGCCCTTTTAATTGTAATTCATTACAAAACGCCAAATGATCCACCGCAAATTGCTCTGGATCATCAATCGGCACATATTGATAATAAAGCAATACTCTGTACATTGTTTTCCTCCATTAGCGAAATCTTTCGTGCTTGTTTTTATTATACTCCACCGAACAAAGAAACGGCGGTGGAGGTGTTTGCTTCCTTTGGTAAAAAACGTGTTCTTTTTTTTTTTGGAGGCATATCTGTCTATAAAACGAGGTAACGCATAATCAATATCAGGAAAGTACCAAAGCAATCAATTTGGCTATTTAAGAAAGCAAAGGAAATCATAACAGCAGTTCTTTGAAATACGTATCCATTTTCTTTTTGTGTCTTATTGTTTGCTTTTTTAACAAATAAAACGGGCTGGAAATTGTTATTCTGGAGAAAATAAAAAAGGCCGGTTGCTCCCGGCCGCAAAGAATTTCCATCGCAATTATTTATTTCCCCTTTTTTAAAAATAAAAAACAAAAAAAGAAAAGAAAAAGATAAGCGCTTTTGTTATATTACCGATTTTTGCATATGGTAAATAACCTGTTTTATTTGCTTGCGAATACGCCGTAACAAAGCGGCCCGGGATTTTAAAAAAACGGGCACCTGTTTGTTTTTTCTGCCTTCTTGTTTTTCTTATGGTAAAGTAAAAGAAAAAGGAGGAATGTTTGCGTGACGCTGCAGCAGTTAAAATACGTGATCGAAATTGTGCTTTGCGGCTCCATTAATGAAGCTGCCCGACGCCTTTATTTATCTCAGCCAAGTTTATCAAAAGCCATAAAAGAACTGGAAAAAGAACTGGGCATCGACATTTTTATCCGAACGCCAAAAGGCATTACTCTTTCTGCTGATGGAGCAGAGTTTCTTGGATATGCACGACAAGTAGTGGAGCAAGCTGAGCTGCTAGAACGCCGCTATTTTAACAGTGCCCCTTCCCGCCAATTGTTTTCAGTTTCAACACAGCATTATGCTTTTGCGGTTAATGCGTTTGTGGAAATGATTAAAAAGCACGGTGCCCTGGAATACCAGTTTACACTTCGGGAAACTAGAACATACGAAATTATAGAAGATGTCAAAAACCTGCGCAGTGAAATCGGCATTTTATATGTAAGCTCATTTAATGAAAAAGTAATGCTGCAAATGTTAAAGGAAGAAGGACTGGCTTTTAACCCGCTGTTTGAAGCAAAGCCGCATATTTTTGTAAGTGCGCAAAACCCTCTCGCACAAAAAACATCTGTGACGCTTGAAGACCTGGAAGATTATCCACGCCTTTCTTTCGAGCAGGGCGAATTTAACTCGTTTTATTATTCAGAAGAAATTTTCAGTACTATTCCCCGAAAAAAAAGCATTCAGGTAAGCGACCGGGCCACTTTGTTTAATTTGCTGATTGGCTTAAACGGCTACACTATTTCTACCGGAGTTTTAAACTCTGATTTAAATGGTTCTGACATTGTATCTGTTCCACTTGAAGAAACTGAAATTATTTCGGTCGGCTGGATTGTCCATAAAAAAACACAGCTGAGCCGGATGTCTAAACTTTATTTAAATGAATTAAAACAAATTATCGATTTTTATCCAGCGACCTGATATAACTTTTAGCTATATCATATTATCAAATTTAACCGTTACGCTATATCCGTTCTCTCATGCTATGATGCTTAACATAATAAAGAAATAAAGTTGATCACAAAGATTATGATAGTAAGTGAGGGAAAAAATTATGCGTAAAGTAAATGCTTCTGAAGTGGTAGCGGCTAGTAAATTTAATAAATTTCATTTGGCTGTTTTTTTATGGTGTGTGTATGCCATTGCCTTTGATGGCTTTGATATTGCCATGTACGGTGTCGGGTTGCCATTAATGATGGCAGAGTTTCAATTAACTCCTGTTGAAGCAGGCGGAATCGGGAGTTATGTACTTGTTGGCATGATGGTTGGTGCGTTTGTATGCGGGCCGCTTGCCGATACAATTGGCCGCAAAAAGGTGCTAGCAATCTGCATGTTTTTGTTTAGTGTCTTTACCTTTCTTTCTGGCCTTGCGCCTAACGCAACAGTTTTCACTGTTATGAGAGTGGTTGCGGCTCTTGGCATGGGCGGCTTAATGCCCAATGTTATCGCTTTAATGACTGAGTACTCTCCGAAAAAAAACCGCGCGCTTATTGTTGCGACTATGTATTGCGGCTATTCTATTGGCGGTATTTTAGCCGCACTGATCGGCATGTACATTATGGAAGAGTTTGGCTGGAGATTGTTGTATTGGATCGGCATCATACCACTTTTTACCCTGCCGTTTTTCTTAAAGAAATTTCCGGAATCTCTTTCTTATTACGTTCTGCGCGGACGCGGAGACAAACTGGCGGAAATTTTAAATCGGGTGAATCCTGATGGAAAATATAAGGAAACCGATGATTATGAATTTGCCATTGCACAAAAAAGCGCCCAAGGCTTCCCGGTTAAAAAGTTATTTGTAAACAACCGGGCGCTTAGCACCTTCGCATTTTGTTTAGCGGTTTTTAGCTGCCTGCTTATGGTATATGGATTAAACACGTGGCTGCCGAAAATTATGCAGGAAGCCGGCTATGGCTTGTCATCCAGTCTTTCTTTCAGCTTAGTACTGGGCATTGGCCAAATTGGAGGGTCGCTTTTGGGCGGGTATTTTGTAGACCGCGTCGGCCACAGAAAAGTGCTGATCTCCATGTACTTGCTTGGTGCCGTATGCTTTATTGCTTTAAGCCTTACTTCTAATTTACTGCTTTTATATGTATTAATTGCGGTTGGCGGTGCCTGCACAGTCGGCACGCAAAACCTGTCTAACCCATATGTTTATGAGTTTTATCCAAAAGAAGCACGGGCAACAGGCGTAGGATTCGTTGTCGGCGTCGGACGCATCGGAGCCATAGCCGCTCCAATGGTAATCGGCTTTCTTT
>JAPSKG010000075.1 GCA_031177795.1 Domibacillus sp. | reverse complement strand
GTTTTCCTCGTTTGGCTCATTTGGATGGGTTTTCATTCCGGCAGGTTTATCTGCTACAAGCATATGATCGTCTTCAAATAATATTGAGGGAGGCGGATACACTGGAGTGGCTCCAAACGACCCGGGCTTAAAAAAAGGAATGGACAAGCGGGTTTGCATATTCAGCGGTAACCGCCAGTTGGCTGGATGTCCGTTAATTAACACAGACTTTTCCATTCGCCATGTATGAACGAGTTTTTTAGGCAGCTTCCATTTGTCGAAAAAAAGTTCCTCGATCGACATTCCGTGCCATTCTTGAGTTATTTGAATTGTAAGCGTCGTTCCTTGTCGAATTGTGTTCATTAAATTCATCCTTTTCTAAGAAAAATTATTCTTTTAAAATAAATTATATGATATTCTTTTAAAAGAATGTAAAAAAAGGTGGGAGTGCCCATGCCAATCCTGATGTCATCAACTCGCGATCAAGAAGCAAAAATCGAAAGCTTAAGTGCCTACTTGTTGCAGCAAGTATTTCCTCAATATATTCATGGTGGAATAACCGAGATGATAGAGGCGGAACAGTTTTTTCAGCTTACTGATGAAGCACTGTCCCGCATAGAATCTCTTCAAGATGCATCACGTGTTATAAAAGCCTTAAACACTATTATCTCGATACTTGAATCAAAAACATTATCTTTAGATTATGAAGAACTGTTTTCCGAAAGCATACATACGCTGCGAAGTTATCAAATCTTGTTTCCTTTTTCGCTGTCGTTCTTTGTCGAACGTAAACCGACGGAATATTCCTAAATAAAAAGATGCCTTTTGCTTTTGCAAAAGGCATCTTTTTTTACTGCTGCTTTTCTTTTGTTTGTTGAAGAAACGCTTCCCATTCTTTTTTTGGCTGGCTGCCAACCAGACGGCTTTTTTCAGCTCCATTTTCAAAATAAACAAGTGTGGGAGTGTATTCGACCTGGTAATCTTCCCAGCCTTGTTCAAATTCAAGCAGGTTGTACTGCAGGACATCCACGTTTTCTTCATCAGCAAGAGGCATTAACACAGGTGAAGTTTCCTGGCAATGCGGGCAAGTTGGGCTGTAAAAATAAACAACTGCGTCTTCACCTTTTTCAAGTTTTTCTTGAAGATCTTCAGGAAGCACAATGTTTTGATAGTGTGGATCATCTAACTGTTTAACTGTTTCTGTATGAAGGTTATCCTTGCCGTACGGATTTCCCTCAGAAGCTTGTTTTTTTTGATATTGCGTAATAAAAGCAATCGCGCCAAAAATGACCACGAGCACAACCGCAAAAATAATCAGTTTTTTCAATGGTTACTCTCCTTTTCTTTTTAAAATGAGCAAGCTAGCAGTAAAAATAATAGCAAAAGCAGTAAGGGCAAGAAAGGGAATGGTAATAAAACCAAACCAGTTAATATACATGCCGGTGCATGGAACACGCCCACAAGCTGGCGCTGTATCGCTCAAAAAACCAATTTTTTGAATTCCGTAATGGTAAAGGGAAATAAAGCCGCCTATTCCTGATAAAACAAGTGAATAAACAGCTGCGCTTGTTTCTTTCCGGGCAACTGCAATGCCTAAAAGAAAAGCGAGCGGATACATAAAAATGCGCTGATACCAGCAAAGCTCGCATGGCTCGTAACCAGCAATTTCAGAAAAATAAAGGCTGCCAAGCATTGCTGTAAACGAAGCAGCCCATGCAGTGAAAAGCAAATTTTCTTTTTTAAGCATCTCCATACCTGCCCTGTTAGTAAAATATTTTCTAAATAATAGCATTATAATCTGAAGAATAGGGAAAGTAAAATAAATTGGTGCAGCAATTATTCTGTAAATATTCTGTAAAAATCCATAAACAGGTGGTATGATAAAACAAATAATAGTTTGGAGGGATTGTCTGTGGCCTGGAAAGAAGAGTATAGCCGGTGGAAAAATCATCCGGTACTTGATTCTGAAATGAAAGATTTATTAGCTGAAATTGAAGAAAATGAAAAAAGTCTGGAAGATGCTTTTTATAAAAACCTTGAATTTGGCACTGGCGGAATGCGTGGTGAAATTGGTGCCGGTACAAACCGGATGAATGTTTATACGATTCGCAAAGCATCTGCAGGGCTCGCAGCTTATATTTTAGAGCAGGGCGAAGAAGCAAAAAAACGCGGAGTTGTGATTGCCTATGATTCTCGTCACAAATCTCCTGAATTTGCGATTGAAAGTGCAAAAACGCTTGCAACTTCGGGTATTCAAACATATGTATTTGACGAATTACGGCCAACACCTGAGCTTTCTTTTGCAGTTCGGGAACTAAATGCTTTTGCCGGCATTGTCATTACAGCAAGCCATAATCCCCCTGAATACAATGGATTTAAAGTATATGGTCCGGACGGAGCACAGCTGGCTCCTGAAGCAGCTGACCGCGTTATAGAAAAAGTTTATGCGGCAGGTGATGAACTTTTAATTGAAGTAAAAGAAGAAGCTGTATTAAAAGAAAGCGGATTGATTCAAACAATCGGCTCTGAGATGGATAAAGCATATGTTGATAAGCTCGTTACGATTTCAGAATGGCCAGAAGCATCAAAAGAAACAAACATCAATATTGTTTTTTCTCCTCTGCATGGAACAGGAAACAAACCGGTTCGCCAGGCGCTTGAAGCACTGGGATACCAAAATGTTACTGTAGTGGCTGAGCAAGAAAAGCCGGATGCAAATTTTTCTACAGTAAAATCGCCAAATCCAGAAGAAAAAGCTGCATTTGAGCTGGCCATACGTGATGGACAAAAAACAGATGCGGATATTTTGATTGCAACAGATCCTGATGCGGACCGCCTTGGTGTGGCTGTAAAAGATGGAAACGGCGGATATGTGCTTTTAACTGGAAATGAAACAGGCGCTATTCTTGTTGATTACATACTTTCACGCAAAAAAGAAAAAGGAACACTTCCTGAAAATGGGCGGATTTTTAAAACAATTGTTACATCAGAATTAGGGCGTGTAGCAGCAGAGCAATACGGTGTTTCGTGTGAAGATGTTTTGACTGGTTTTAAATTTATTGGTGAAAAAATTGAGCAGTACAATCATTCAGGAGAATTTACATTCTTATTTGGATATGAAGAAAGCTACGGCTACTTAATTGGTGATTTTGCCCGTGATAAAGATGCTGTCCAGGCAGCACTTATGGCTGTTGAAGCTTGTGCTTATTACAAGCAGCAGGGGAAAACACTGCATGATGCACTAATGGATTTATACGAGCGTGTTGGCTATTATAAAGAAGGTCTTCAATCTCTTACATTAAAAGGAAAAGACGGTGCCGAACAAATTCGCGGGCTTCTTGCCGCGCTTCGTGAAAATCCTCCGGCTGAGATTGCAGGAATTTCAGTGGCATCGGTTGAAGATTACCAGACAAGCGAAAGAACGATAACGTCAACAGGCCAAAAAGAAACAATCGCTCTTCCTTCATCAAATGTTCTGAAATACTTTTTGGAAGATGGAACATGGGTTTGTGCGCGTCCATCAGGCACAGAACCAAAAGTAAAGTTTTATTTTGGTGTGAAAGCAGATTCGTTTGATGCAGTAGTAACAAAGCTAGAACATGTACAAGCACAGTTTATGGATAAAATTCAAGAAATGTTAAAGTAAAAAGCGAGAGAGGCAGGTTCATTTCTGTCTCTCTTTTTTCATGTTTATTGTTCCCTTGCATAAACTAAGGCAGGGGGGATTCGGATGAAATACGAAAGTCTTCAATATGCAATTGATGAAATAACAGACATTGCCGCTGGTTTTGGCCTTGATTTTTATTCGATGCGTTACGAAATTTGCCCGGCTGATATCATTTATACGTTCGGCGCATACGGAATGCCTTCCCGCTTTTCCCACTGGCGTTTTGGAAAACGGTTTTATAAGATGAAGCTTCACTATGAAATGGGGCTCAGCAAAATATACGAACTTGTTATTAACACAGATCCTTGCCAGGCTTTTTTATTAAACACAAATTCGCTTGTTCAAAATAAATTAATTGTAGCCCATGTTTTGGCGCACGCTGACTTTTTTAAAAATAATGAGCACTTTAAAAAAACAAACAGGGAAATGGAAAAAGCGATGGAGTCAGCCGCAGCACGAATTCAGGAGTTAACGGACGAACATGGAATCGAAGCGGTAGAAGGCTTTTTAGATTCGGTACTGTCCATTGAAGAGCACATTGATCCGCACGCTGGCATTGGCGGATTTCGTACGGAAACCCGGTCCCATAAAAAAAGTTTATATGATGACTTATGGGAAAAAAAGGCGGATGATGAGCCATCAGAAGAAACAAAGCATGAAAAAGATTTGCTGGCTTTTATTGCAAAAAATAGCCCTGTGCTAACAGACTGGCAGCGGGAAATAGTCATGATTATCAGGCAGGAAATGCTTTATTTTTGGCCGCAGATTGAAACGAAAATTATGAATGAAGGCTGGGCTTCTTATTGGCACATGCGCATTATGAGAAAACTAAGTTTAACAGAATCTGAAGCAATTGAGTATGCGCGGTTAAATGCAGATGTAGTCCAGCCCTCTAAAATGGGAATAAATCCATACTACCTCGGCTTGAAACTATATGAATACATTGAAAAGCAGTACGGAAGCCGAGACAAGCTGTTTGATGTCCGTGCAATGGAATCTGATATTTCTTTTTTGCGAAACTATATAACAAAAGAATTTGTGGAACAAGAAGACTTGTATTTATTTGAGAAAAAAGGTGCTCATTGGACCATTACAGAAAAAGAATGGGAAAAGGTACGTGACCAGCTTGTTTCTTCAAAAGTGAATGGAGGCTTTCCTTACTTGTATGTAGCAGACGGGAAAGAAGATTTAAAGATCGTCCATTCGTATGAAGGAACAGAGCTTGATATTAGTTATTTGGAACAAACGATTCCTCATTTATATACCCTTTGGGGAAAACCTGTTCACATAGAAACGGTTGTAGACGGTAGAATCACGACGTTTACTTACAATGCTGATGGTATGAAAAGAAAGTATGGAAAAATGTTCGCTGAATAAAAAAGCCGAATCGCAGACCTAGATAAGGTCTGGCGATTCGGCTTTTTTATTTTCTTCAGCCAAGCGATTTAAAATACGTCTTTTTCGGTAAAGCATGATTCCGGCATCTGAAAGATCTTCAATCATCGAGCGATTCGAAAGAGCTCCAAATAAAATGCCTACAACCGGAACAAGACGAAACATTTTCTTTAAGCTATATTGTTCTTGAAAAGAAACAATTACTTCACGCCATCCTTGCAGCTGTGAAACCATTTCTTTGCTGTTTTCACGGTTTGCATATTCAGACAGTTCACGCAAAATAGCTTTTTTTCCAACAACATCAGAAGAAGTAAATTGAAGGCATTTAATAATAAATACACGTTCTTCCTTTTCATTTGGATCATAACCGTACGAAATAGCTATTTCTTGAAGAGTTTTTAACGAAATAGCAAGAATGGCTGGAATATCAGCAGCTAAAGTGAAAACACCGCCGATGCCAGTAGCTGCTCCTTGTACAGTAGCTGCTCCAGCATGCGCTTTTTGAATAGAAAGGGCTGTTTTGTCCATTGCAGAAAGAGGAATATGGACTATGTCTTCAAAAGTATGAACAGGCATTTCTGCAAACCGTTCTAATTTTTTCAAAACGTTTTTTTGCTGAGTCAGGTATTTTCCGCCGCTTTGAATATAATAACCAAGCTCATCAAGCAAAGAGCCAATGCGTTTTTGGATAAAAGAAGGTGTGAGCTTATCTAAAAAAGCAAATGGAAGGCGAGCAAACCGGCTCCATATTCCCCCGCTTTTTTGATCGTTTTCCCATTGTGCGATTTTTTGCAGTTCTGCCAGAAGCGTTTCTTTTGTTTCCATTTATAATCCCTGCCTTTCTAAATGATTGTACGAAAAAATGCAAAAATAGTTTCAAAAAAAAAACCGCTTCGGCTTAATTTAGTATGCGAAGACGGGGCTATATCAGTTCTTTTTTTAATTGCTGTACTTTTATTGCAAGCTCATCGCATACTTCCTGGTAAGCGGCCCAACGTTCAGGCATTTGATCAAAGTAAACGGGATTTGATATATTCCAGCGCAAAACCTTTCTTCTTGGGCCATCAGGCAGCGCGGGTAAACTGTCACGCTGAAAATCATAGATGGCCACAACGATATCCGCGTCTTTCACAAGCTGCGGCTTAAGCGAATGCGGTGTTTTGCTTTCAATGTTGATGTTGACTTCTTTCATCGCTTCAATAGGAAGATCGTCGTGACCTGCATTCGTGCATGCAGCACTTATGACGTTCCAGGAGGGTTCATTTAACCGTGAGGCCCATCCTTCTGCCATCATGCTGAGATGATTAACCGGTGACAGAAATAAGATTGTTTTGTTTTTCATAAATGCTGACCCCTTTGATGTGGTGGTTATACTCTTTATACCCCGATTCCTAAAGTTTAAGCTTTTTAGCAGAAAAATTTAACATGTTATGATTCTTTGGTAGTGGTAATATAAGACTGTTTTTTTAAAAGATGAACGTTTTAAAAAGACAGCGCTTTAATTTGCAAAATCAAGTTTATCTTTTTTGTTTGTGTTTATCTTAGTAAAAGAAGAGGTAATTTACACTTAAAAATTACTTTGTTTTTTTAAACGCAATCCATTAAGATAGACGTTGTGTGTTCATCTTAGAAAGAAAAGGGGGAAAATAAATGAAAAAGCTTAATTTAACAACAAAAATTATTGCAGCGCTTGTTCTTGGGGCAATTGTCGGTCTCATTTTAAACTTGGCTGCACCCAATATGTTTAATGCATTGAACACGTATTTGTTTGTTCCGGTTGGTCAAATATTTTTAAGCTTGATCAAAATGCTTGTTGTACCGCTCGTCTTTTTTTCGATCGTTCTTGGAACAGCAGGATTGGGCGACCCGCAAAAACTTGGGCGGATTGGGCTAAAAACAATTATCTATTTCCTGGCGACAACTTCTATCGCTATTATTATTGGTTTAGTACTTGCAGCTGTTATACAGCCAGGATCTGCAGGAGAATTTGACACTGCGGGAGCCGAGTTTACAGCAGAAGAAGCACCGCCCGTTAGTGAAACATTGATGAACATCATTCCGACAAATCCAATAAATGCGATGGCAACTGGAAACATGCTGCAGCTAATTGTTTTTGCTGTGTTTGTTGGGCTTGCTTTAACAGCACTGGGTGCCAAGACAAAAGGGATTTTCAGCTTAGTGGAGCAGGGCAATAACATCATGATGTACCTGGTTGGGTTGGTTATGAAATTTGCTCCTTATGGTACATTTGCTTTAATTGCAACAGCAATCGGCACGCAAGGCTGGGATGCTATTGTTGCGATGGGATCTTATATGCTGGTTGTTTTAGCAGCGCTCCTTTTGCATTCACTGCTGACTTATGGAGGAACAGTTGCTTTTCTGGCAAAAAAAAGCCCGGTCTGGTTTTTTAAAAAATTCGCGCCAGCAATGGGAGTAGCGTTTAGTACATCTAGCAGCAATGCCACTCTTCCAGTATCAATGGAAATAGCGCAAAGAGATTTGAAAGTGCCAGAACCAATCAGTTCATTTGTTCAGCCGCTTGGAGCAACAATTAACATGGATGGCACAGCAATTATGCAAGGTGTAGCAACAATGTTTATTGCTCAAGCTTATGGAATTGATTTATCATTTAGTGAACTGGTAACAGTAGTGCTGACAGCTGTACTAGCAAGTATCGGAACAGCAGGTGTGCCGGGAGTTGGACTTATCATGCTTGCAATGGTGCTTAGCAGTGTTGGCCTTCCGGTTGAAGGAATCGGCTTGATTATCGGGATCGACCGCCTTCTGGATATGACAAGAACAGCTGTTAACATTACCGGTGATGCTGCATGCGCCGTTTACGTGGCAGAAACAGAAAAAAACAAAGCCATTAAACGCCAGCGTGCTGAAGTATAAACATGAAAAAAAGAGAGATGGGCAAAAAGCCCGCCTCTCTTTTTATTTTCAAAAAATGTTTTTTCGATTATAATGAAAAAGCACATATACAGCAAAGGAGCCAGGAGCCATGAATCTTGGATTTGGCGAAGTCGCAATTATTTTAGTTGTAGCATTGTTATTATTTGGGCCGAAAAAACTTCCTCAGCTTGGCAGGGCAGCAGGACAAACGCTGCACGAATTTAAGCGCGGCATGAAAAATGTTATGGAAGATGAAGATGAAACCAAGCGAAAAATAGATGCAAACAAGTAAGCAGGGGCCAAAGCCGCTGCTTTTTTTAACGTTAATTTGTCGTTAGGAAAAACATAGAGCGCCCTATACACTAGTTGCGTATAGGACTTTCATGGCTTTATCAATACTTTCTTTTACTGAAAAAGCCCACGGCAGATTTTTATCGTTTTTGTTGCAATTTGGCAAAATGTGCTTACAATGATAAAAGGCCGCACCGCATTTTTCAGAAGGGAACAACGTACAATGAAAGCAATAATACGGATAATGAAAAGTATTTGGCGCAGATTTCATTTAACCCAGGTCACTATTTTACTTACAGCACTCATGATCCTTGTCGGTCTTGGGATAGGCTTTTATTTTATGAAATCCGCAGACGTAGAAACGCTGAAACAAGGATTGTCGCAATCAACAATCATTTATGACCGTGAAGGGGAAAAAGCAAGCAAGCTTTCTGTAAACCGTACGGACAGTGTATCGATTGAAAAAGTGCCTGACCATTTACAGGAAGCAATTATTGCTGTTGAAGACAATCGTTTTTATAAACATGGAGGATTTGATGTGAAGGGAATTTTTCGCGCCCTTTTCACAAATATAATGGCAGGAGCCCGTGTGCAGGGAGCAAGCACAATTACACAGCAATTAACAAAAAATGCGCTGCTTTCACCTGAAAAAACATACCGGCGCAAAATTGAAGAGCTTTTCCTTGCGATTGAAATTGAAAATGTATACAAAAAAGATGAAATTTTAGAGATGTATTTAAATACAAGTTATTTTGGGAACGGGGCATGGGGCGTGCAAACTGCTTCGAAAAAATATTTTGGGAAAGACGTTTCTGAATTAACACTTGCCGAATCTTCAATGCTTGCTGGAATGGTAAAAGCCCCTGCCCGCTACAATCCAATTGATCATATGGACAATGCTCTGGAACGGCGGGAAATTGTGTTAAATCAAATGGTCAAGTATGGGTATTTAGCAAAAGCCCAAGCTGAAGAAACAGCAAGCACTAATGTTGTTTTAAAGGATACAAGCGGCGATCCGCTTAAAGGGAAATTTGCTCATTATGCAGATGCTGTTATCAATGAAGCAATTACACGTTACGGGTTAACGCAAGAAGATTTGCTGGCTCAAGGCTATAATATTTATACTGCATTAGACCAGGATGTACAGGAAGGGCTGGAAGAGGTTTATGAAAACAGTTCT
>JAPSKG010000074.1 GCA_031177795.1 Domibacillus sp. | reverse complement strand
AAGAAACTTTTCGGCACATCGTTTTTTTCAAGGAATCTTGCAGCCATGTTTATTGAAGGAAAGCTGGAAATTGAATAAGCATAAAGGGGGGGAAATAATGGCAAAGAGGTTGAAAAACCGTGCTCTATGGGTTGGTGTGGCAGCTGTTCTCGGTATGTTCCTGCAGGACGTTGGCTTGCTCCAAATCTCACCTGAAAAATATGAGCTATACGTTGATGGAATTCTTTCTGTGTTGGCGCTAGCAGGCGTATTTAACAACCCGTCGCTTGGCACTGGCTTTAAAGATGAAGAGTAAGGCCGATAAAATAGAGTCCAGGCAGGTTAAAGGCTGTACGGATTTTTTGCAGGTTTTTCTGTCAAAGAGTTAGCATGGCAGTTTTATGCTGGCAAAGTGTGATTACTAAAACACCCGCGGAAGAATCCGCGGGCGTTTAGCTTTTACACTGTTATTTTACAGAAACTATGTCTGAGCTGTTTTTTGCCATCAAATAAATAAGCTGGCTGCGGTCAATCAGTTTCACATCGTGTTTTTCAGCAAAGATGCAGGCGTTTTTCAGCCGCTTTGCTTGAACAGCAATGCTTTATGTGCCTTTTTTAAGCAGCAAGTCTGCCCCATACTCACCAACAGCAGGCGCAAATTAAACTGAATAACCTTTTCTTTCGAAAAGTGCCCCCGAGTAGCTCATTTAAGCTTGAACGAAGCAATTTATCTTTTTCGTTTTATTTTACATACCAGCGCAGCCCATAAAAAGCTGCCGCTGCAAGAATAAGGAGAGACGCAAACCCAATAAACACTTTTATATTTTGAATAATTACCAGCAATACGATGGCTTGAAGAATATATAAAATCGTTTTATCATGCAATCCAGCTTTTTTCGATTTTTGCCGGGCCACTTCATCAGCTCCTCAGTTTCCGGATAACAAATAGTCTTTACGTTTTTACAAGACTTTATCCAAAATATTTAAGAATTTCCGGGTCAGATGGCTTTGTTTTAAAGCTGATTTTTTGCTTTTTAAGCAGTACTAGGACAATCATAGATGGCTCATATACTGACAGTATAAGTCCCTGGCTTTTTCAAGTAACAAAAGTTTTCTTTTCCGTGAACAAATAGCAGGCTGGTTTATACACTGATTATGGGGTGATGGATATGGATAAAGAAGCAATGCGGCGTTTAACAAAACAAGGTGCTTTAATTGCAGCATTTCATCTAGTATTTTTTGTTGATCTAGCAATTGAATGCATTCTAGCCCTGTGAAATTCCTGCATAAACAAAACCGGCTGTTTTATCAGCCGGTTTTTTTCATATAGGCTTAAGTAAGCAAATTTATGGAAAAGATGGACAGTAAGGACATAGCAGTTGTATATAAAGAAAAAAGCCCCTGTGTAAGGAACACAGAAGCTTTTTTGATACGCCCTCGGCAGGAATCGAACCTGCATTTCAAGCTTCGGAGGCTTGCGTGCTATCCGTTGCACCACGAGGGCTTGAAGAGTACATTTCAAAATTATAGAGTATTATAGGGGAAAAAGCAATACTCATTTTGAAAAAGATTTAAAGGAAGAAAATCAAAGCTGTTTAGCAGGATTTTCACAAGGGAAAGAAGAAAACGTACAAATAGAAAAGCATAATGTTTGACCATCATTGACCTTGAATTGTATGATGGTGAAACAGAACGGCAATTAAAAGGAGGAACTACATTAATGAATTTAATTCCTACAGTCATTGAACAAACAAACCGCGGTGAGCGAGCGTACGACATTTATTCACGTTTGCTAAAAGACCGCATTATTATGCTCGGCAGCGGAATTGATGATAACGTGGCAAACTCAATTGTTGCCCAGCTTTTATTCCTTGAAGCAGAAAACCCGGAGAAAGACATTTCTATCTATATTAATAGCCCGGGCGGAAGCATCACAGCCGGCATGGCAATTTACGATACAATGCAATTTATTAAGCCGGATATTCAAACGATTTGTATCGGCATGGCTGCTTCAATGGGTGCTTTCTTGCTTGCTGCCGGCACAAAAGGCAAACGTTACGCGCTTCCAAACAGTGAAGTGATGATTCACCAGCCTCTGGGCGGAGCTCAAGGACAGGCAACTGAAATTGAAATTGCGGCAAAACGCATTTTGTTCCTTCGTGAAAAGTTAAATGGTATTTTAGCAGAACGTACAGGCCAGCCAATTGAGGTAATTGCACGCGATACAGACCGCGACAACTTTATGACAGCTGAACGTGCTAAAGAATACGGGCTTGTTGATCACATTGTGACACGCAACGAAGTAACAAACAAAAAAGAAAAGTAAACATTTTAAAAGACCTGCTTCAGCAGGTCTTTTTTTTCATGCCTCCTGTCTGTATAATAGCAATAAGGGGGAGATACGATGAACATGCAGATGAAGCCCGGCCTCTGGCAGCAGCAGACGATTAAGCTCGCAATGACACAGGAGCTTACCCAGGCTATTACAGTGCTTCAATACTCGGCGCAAGAGCTGGAAGAGTTTCTAGAAGCAAAAGCGGTCGAAAACCCATTTATTCAACTTGAATCACCAAATTTGAAAGCGCTTAATAAAAAAGACCGTCCTCAATCTTCTGCGAGCCCCTTAAACGATAAAAATTGGGTAGAACACATTGCGGACTCTTCTTATACAATTATCGACCATGTTTACACTCAATTTCAACTAATGAAATTGTCGGAACCGCAAAAACGCATCCTTACTTTTTTATTGAATAATATGGACGAAAAAGGATATTTAATGATAAGAAGCAAAGAAGCAGCTTTTATGCTTCGGGAAGATGAAAAAGAAGTAAACTGGATTTTGCAAATGATTAAGCGGATGGAGCCTGCAGGAATCGGAGCGTACAATTTGCAAGAATGTTTGCTGATACAAGTGGAACGGCGTTTAGATGCGCCATTTTTAGCTGAAGTGATTCTTCGTCACCATTTTATAGATTTTGCGAATAAAACATGGAAACCAATCGCTAAAAAGCTGAATGTAGAGTTAAAAGACATTCAGGAGGCAGCCGATTTTATTAAAACATTAAATCCTAAACCAGGCGCTTCTTTTCAAAAAAGCTCTTCTTCTTATGTGCGACCGGATGTAACTGTCACGCTTTCGGGAGATAAAATAGAAGTGCAACTGGTGGACGACGAGTTGCCGAAAGTGGTATTCGAACGTACGTATTTTAATGAGATGGCCATGGTAGCGGATGAAGAAGTGAAAAGGTTTGTCAAAGAAAAAGAAAAAGATTATCAATGGCTTTTAAAAAGCCTGGAGCAGCGTCAGCAAACTATTCAAAGAGTTGGGCTGAAAATTGTGGAAAAACAACGAAGTTTTTTCTTTGAAGGCCCGTCTTCTCTTCAGCCGCTGACCATGAAAGAAATAGCGGATGAATTGTCAATTCATGAATCAACAGTGAGCCGTACCGTACGGGGGAAATATATGCAAACGCCTTTCGGGACTTATGAACTGAAATTTTTCTTTCCATCCGGGCTCGCTTCAGTAAATGAATTAGGGGAAATCGCTTCTTCAAATCAAGTGAAAAATCAAATTCAGTCACTGGTGGAAAAAGAAAATAAACAAAAACCTCTCTCAGATCAAGCAATTTGTATTATTCTTAAAGAGGAAGGGTTGAACGTTTCAAGAAGAACGGTAGCAAAATACAGGGAGCAGTTAAATATCCCGTCTTCATCGAAGCGAAAACGATATGACTGAGGTGGGGAATATGGAGGTTGCTTTTTATACAAAGCCAGGATGCCACTTGTGTGAAGAAGCCAAAGTGGTTCTTGGGCTTGTTCAAGAAGAAATAGAGCTGACGATTCATGAACGAAATATTGAAGAAAAAGATGCATGGACAGAAGCATATGGCCTGATGATTCCAGTTATTGAGTTTGAAGGAACGCCTGTTGCATACGGGAACATTGATTATGTGTCAGTTTTAACATATTTTAAAAAGAAAATTAACAAATAATTTAAAAAAATAAATGGTCTCTTTCGTTGATTTTTGAATAACACCCTGCTACAATGAATTTCGTAAGCAGGGAAATTTTTTGTCCAAGTGGGACATAATAATTTTATATGGGACGAAATAAAACCCGAAAGACCGAAGAGGAGCGCGGGATATGAAACCAATCTTGAATATTCAACAGCAGCTCGTACCGGACCTGCTTGACATTATGCAAAAACGGTATCGACTTTTGCAAGCGGTCAGAATTGCCGGGACGGCGGGAAGACGGACACTTGCCCAGTCACTGAGCATGACAGAACGTGTTGTCAGAAGCGAAGCAGAGTTTTTGAAAGAACGAGGCCTGCTTGATTTTAGTGCTTCGGGAATGAAATTAACTGAATCGGGTATGGATGTAGTGAGAGAATTGGAAGAATTGATGCTGGAGTTAAAAGGAATCGATTCAATGGCTACAGAGTTAAAGAAACGCTACAACCTGTCAGAAGCAGTTATTATTCCTGGAAACTGTGATGAATCAGCATTCGTGAAAAAAGCAATTGGTGAAGCGTGCGTCAGCCGAATAAAGAGCCGGCTAAGCGGAAAGACTATCATCGCTGTAACAGGCGGTTCGACAATGGCGGAAGCAGCGCAGACAATGAAACCAGATTTTGCAGAAGGAAAACAAGTGTTATTCGTGCCCGCAAGAGGCGGAATCGGTGATGATGTCCGCAATGAAGCAAATACCGTCGCTGCATTAATGGCACAAAATACAAACGGTTCACACCGCGTTTTATACGCACCGGAGCGAATTAGCCCGGATGTGCGTGAATCCCTTCTTCAAGAACCGGCAATCAAAGAAGCTGTCGGCATGATTCAATCTGCAGACATCGTCCTGCACGGTGTCGGAAACGCTATTTCAATGGCAAAACGCCGGAGAACACCAGAAGCGGAGCTTTCTGTGCTTGAAGCAAATGAAGCAGTTGCTGAAGCATTCGGCTACTACTTCAATAAAGAAGGCGAAGTGGTTCAAAAATTATCAACGATCGGTTTAAAACTGGAAGATTTGCAGCATGCAAAAGCCGTAATTGCGGCCGCAGGCGGTGCATCAAAAGGAAAAGCGATTCGTTCATACTTAAACGGATCACCAAAGCTCGACATTCTTGTAACGGATGAAGCAGCCGCAAAAGTATTGCTTCAAGAAAACTAATCTTTCGAACATCTGTCTTCTTAATTTTAAGAAGACGGTTTGATAAACAAATTTGAGGAGGAAACACTCATGACAGTAAATATTGGTATTAATGGATTTGGACGTATTGGACGTAACGTATTTCGCGCAGCTCTTAAAAACCCGGAAGTTAATGTAGTAGCAATTAACGACCTTACAGATGCAAACATGCTTGCACATCTTTTGAAATACGACACAGTTCACGGTACGCTTGACGCAGAAATCGTAGTTGAAGGCGATACAATCGTTGTAAACGGCGAGCGCGTAAAAGTAACAGCTGAGCGTGACCCTGCGCAAATCCCTTGGGCAGATAACGGTGCGGAAATCGTTGTTGAATCAACTGGCCGTTTCACGAAACGTGCAGACGCTGCGAAACATCTTGAAGGCGGCGCGAAAAAAGTAATCATCTCTGCACCAGCATCTGACGAAGATATCACAATCGTTATGGGTGTTAACGAAGATAAATACGATGCAGGAAGCCACCAGGTTATTTCTAACGCTTCTTGTACAACAAACTGCCTGGCTCCATTTGCAAAAGTATTGAACGAAAAATTCGGTATCGTACGCGGTATGATGACAACTGTTCACTCTTACACAAATGATCAGCAAATTCTTGACTTGCCGCACTCTGACTACCGTCGTGCACGTGCAGCAGCAGAAAACATGATCCCGACTTCAACAGGTGCTGCAAAAGCCGTTTCTCTAGTTCTTCCTGAACTAAAAGGCAAACTAAACGGTATGGCAATGCGTGTTCCAACTCCAAACGTTTCTGTTGTTGACCTTGTAGCTGAGCTTAAGCAAGACGTAACAGCTGAGCAAGTAAACGAAGCATTAAAAACTGCTGCAGAAGGCGATTTGAAAGGTATTCTTGAGTACAATGAGCTTCCGCTTGTGTCTTCTGATTACAACGGAACTACTGCTTCTTCTACAATCGATGGTCTTTCTACAATGGTTATGGAAGGCAACATGGTAAAAGTTCTTTCTTGGTACGATAACGAGAACGGCTACTCTAACCGCGTTGTAGATCTTGCACAATACATCGCTGCAAAAGGTCTTTAATTAAAATAAACGCTGTTTTTCAGGCTCTGGCTTGGAAATGAACAGTTCACCCTCTATAATGTAGAGGTGAAACGGGGAGCGGGATACAATCCCTGCTCCCCGTTTTTATGTAATAACCCTTTCCGCTTTTTATCATGTTTAGCTGCGGGCGCGAGAAAATTGAGGGCCGCGGGAAGCGAGGGCATAAGTGTTGCGCAAGGCGCCGCGTTTCACTTTTGTCCCGCTTCTTATGCTTGCTTTTTTAGCAGGCACCCTCTGGTTTTCAATTACACTGGGAGGTTCTTTTAATGAACAAGAAAACGATCAAAGATTTGGATTTAAAAGGAAAGCGCGTTTTTTGCCGCGTTGACTTTAACGTGCCAATGAAAGATGGCAAAGTAACAGATGATACACGTATCCGTGCTGCACTTCCGACAATTCAATATTTGTCAGAGCAAGGAGCAAAAGTTATTTTAGCAAGCCATCTTGGCCGTCCAAAAGGCGAAGTAAATGAAGAACTGCGTTTAACAGCTGCTGGCAAGCGTTTGGAAGAATTGCTTGGCCAGCCGGTTACAAAAACAGACGAAGCATATGGGGAAAGCGTGAAAGAAGCTATTTCAGGATTAAATGAAGGTGGCGTTCTTCTTCTTGAAAATGTTCGCTTTTATCCGGGAGAAGAAAAGAACGATGAGCAGCTTGCAAAAGAATTTGCAGCCCTTGCAGATGTTTATGTGAATGATGCCTTTGGTGCGGCTCACCGTGCACATGCTTCAACTGAAGGAATTGCAAAGTTTCTTCCGTCTGCTGCAGGTTTCTTGATGGAAAAAGAATTAGATGTTCTTGGAAAAGCTTTATCCGAGCCAGATCGTCCATTCACTGCAATTGTTGGCGGAGCGAAAGTTCGAGACAAAATCGGTGTAATCGACAACTTGCTTGATAAAGTTGATAACTTAATTATCGGTGGCGGCCTTGCTTACACATTTGTTAAAGCACTTGGCAACGAAATTGGTAAATCTCTTCTTGAAGAAGACAAAATCGAGCTTGCAAAACAATTTATGCAAAAAGCAGAAGAAAAAGGCGTTAAGTTTTTAATGCCGGTTGATGTAACTGTTGCAGATGATTTTGGCGAGCATGCCAACACAAAAATCGTTCCAATCAATGAAATTCCAGCTGACTGGGAAGCTCTTGATATTGGTCCGAAAACAATTGAATTATATGCTGAAACAATTAAAAATTCGAAACTTGTTATTTGGAATGGCCCAATGGGTGTATTCGAACTTGATAAGTTTGCAAAAGGTACAAGAGGTGTGGCAGAAGCTTTGGCTGAGTCAGATGCGTACTCGGTAATTGGCGGCGGCGATTCAGCAGCAGCTGTTGAGAAATTTAACCTGGCGGATCAAATGAGCCATATTTCTACTGGCGGCGGCGCAAGCCTCGAGTTTATGGAAGGCAAAGTACTTCCAGGCGTAGTTGCACTTGACGACAAGTAATCCATAGAGTGAAAGGAAGAATTATTCATGCGTAAACCAATTATTGCGGGTAACTGGAAAATGAATAAAACGCTTGGCGAAGCACTTGAGTTCGCAACTGATGTAAAAGGAAAAGTACCGTCAGCGGAGCAAGTTGACAGTGTAATCGGCGCGCCGGCTCTTTTTCTTGGGCAGCTTGTTGAAGCGGTAAAAGGAACAGATGTGAAAATCAGTGCTCAAAACGCTCATTTCGAAGATAACGGTGCATTCACAGGGGAAATCAGCCCGAAAGCACTTGCTGACATCGGTGTTGAGTATGTAATTATCGGCCATTCAGAGCGCCGTGAAATGTTTAACGAAACAGATGAGTCTGTTAACAAAAAAGCAAAAGCGGCAATTTCACATGGCATTACACCAATTGTTTGCTGTGGTGAAACGCTTGAACAGCGTGAAGCAGGCGAAACAAATGAATTTGTTGCTGGCCAAATTAAAGCTGCTCTTGACGGTTTGTCAGAAGAGCAAGTAAGCAACCTTGTGATTGCTTATGAGCCAATCTGGGCAATCGGAACTGGCAAATCTTCATCTTCAAACGATGCAAACGAAGTATGCGCGAAAATCCGCGAAACGGTTCGTGAGCTTTATTCAGATAAATGTGCAGATTCTGTTCGCATTCAATACGGCGGCAGCGTAAAGCCTGAAAACATTGCTGAATACATGGCTCAGCCAGATATCGATGGTGCTCTTGTTGGTGGCGCAAGCCTGGATGCAGCTTCTTACCTTGCTTTGCTGGAGGCTGTTAACAATGGCTAAAGGACCAGTTGCGCTCATTATTCTCGACGGGTTCGCCTGCCGGGCAGAAACGAGCGGTAATGCGGTCGCACAGGCAAATAAGCCGAATTTTGATCGTTACTGGAATCAATTTCCGCATGCTCAATTAACAGCAAGCGGTGAAGCTGTTGGCCTTCCGGAGGGTCAGATGGGCAACTCCGAAGTAGGTCACATGAACATTGGTGCCGGCCGTATTGTTTATCAAAGTTTAACACGTATTAATATCGCGATTCGCGAGGGCGAATTTTTTAAGAATGAGCAGTTTTTAAAAGCAGCTGCACATGCGAAAAACAATGGAACAGCTCTTCACTTGTTCGGTTTGCTCTCAGATGGCGGCGTACATAGCCATATTAACCATTTAAAAGCGCTGCTTGAATTTGCAAAACAGCAGGATCTTGAAAACGTATATGTTCATGCATTTCTTGATGGCCGGGATGTTGGTCCAAAAACAGCAAAAGGCTATATTGAAGATGTACAAGCAAAAATGGATGAACTGGGCGTTGGCCAATTTGCAACAATTTCCGGACGCTATTATGCGATGGACCGCGATAACAGATGGGATCGCGTAGAAAAAGCATACCGGGCTATTGCAGAAAACGAAGCGCCAAAGTTCCAGGATCCGCTTGAAGCGCTTGAAGCTTCTTATGCAGCAGATATTCATGATGAATTTTTCGTTCCAGTAGCTATTACAGACGAACATGGCCAGCCGGTAGCACGAGTAAGAGATAACGATTCTGTTATTTTCTTTAACTTCCGCCCTGACCGTGCCATCCAGCTTTCAAACGTATTCACAAACGAAGACTTTATGGGGTTTGACCGAGGCGAATTCCGTCCGAAAGATTTGTTTTTCGTTTGCATGACACCTTATGCGGAAGTTGTAAAAGGTGAAATTGCGTATGATAAAACAGATTTGTCAAATA
>JAPSKG010000274.1 GCA_031177795.1 Domibacillus sp. | reverse complement strand
GCTACAATAATGGAGATAACCAGGATGGTCGACAGCAGTTCGGTAATGGCAAAAATAAAACTTGTGAAAATGCTGCTGATCGCGGTACTCAATGAGCCGGTCGCCGTCATGGCGAGCAAAAAAATACCGATAATGCTAATTAATGTGGTGTCGCGCCTCATTGCCATAAATCCAATAATAAGAGCAATAAACACTACGTAAATCCAATGAAGTGCTGTTAATTCAACACCCATCTTGCATCGCTCCTTTTGTTCTTCCTTTTCCAGAAAGTACTATAGAATATGTGAAGCCCAAAAAGTGGTGAGCAAATTTACCATCGAATTTTTTGCAGTACCTGATCTTTAAAGAAAAACAAAGCCCGGAAGCTTGTTTCCGGGCTTTGTGCTGTTAGATTTTTTTACAAATAACCCTGGCTTGCAAGGTATACCTCTTATTTTAACAATACTTCAAAAAATTTATTTTCTGAAACAAGTTTAACGGCACTTCCTTTGTCCTGCCAGCTTTTGGCCCGTTGAATATTTGCAGAAACAAAACCGCTTCGGTACTTTTTTGCATCTGATTCACCTACAATTAAGTAGTCTGTGTTTTTGTTAACGGCACTGTGCACTTCGGCGCCAAATTTTGTTGCTAATTCGATTGCTTCCTGGCGTGTCATGCCAGTTAGTTTGCCAGTAAAAGCAAGGGCTTTGTTGTAGAAAGGATGACTTTGATCTGCGGAAACAGCAACCGGCCGTTTTTTCGGATGCAGCTCTTTTTTTTGTTTATGGAAAGAAAGGCCAGTTAAAGAACCAAAGGAGTAACCCAATTTATCTAGCATGGTTTCAAGAGTTGGATAGGGCTTTATCATGTGATTTACAATTACTGCGCAGGCTACTGCATCTTCTAATGCATTATGATGGCTAAACTGAAAATTAAAATGGCCGGCAACAACGTTTAGTTTATGGGAGGGAAGAGTCAGCATTGTTTTGGAAAGCATGCATGAACAAAAATAAAGGTTATCAGGCAAGGTTAATCCGTGCTTTTGAGCCGTGCCGCGCAAAACATTTATATCGAATTGGGCAAAGTGGGCAACAATAGGATCAGACCCAATAAAATCAATAACTTCAGTGAAAATATCAGCAAAAGAAGGAGCGTTACGGACATCTTCCGGCCGAATCCCGTGTACAGCAATATTGCGGCTGTCAAAATGCTCTCCTGGGTTTACAAGAGAATAATACGTATCGATGATTTCACCATTTTTTACTTTAGCAAGCCCAATGGAGCAAACACTGCTGCGGCTGGCGTTTGCTGTTTCAAAGTCAAGAGCGGTAAAATTTTTCAAGAAGCACGTCTCCTTCGTTCAAAATAATAGAATAAGTGTACTGCTTTTTTCAAAGAAATACAATGAAACAAAAAGCGTTTTTCATGTATACTATAAAGAAAAACAGGCAGGTGCTGATGTGTTAAAACTTAGCTGGGGACTCACAATAGCCGGCTTGCTTGCAATCGTAAGCAGCGTATTGTATCCGCTTG
>JAPSKG010000073.1 GCA_031177795.1 Domibacillus sp. | reverse complement strand
ACAAAATCACTCTACAGAAAAAAAACCGCTTTTAGATAAAACAATCAGCGGCAAGCTTGTTCATGAAGGCGTTCCGTTTGCAGTTGATTATTATATTAAAAAAGAACAGTAAGAAAACACCGCCGGGTAAACGGCATGTTTTTTTACTGTTCTTGTTTTGTGTATTCATCCACGTAGTATAATATGTCAGCAACATACTCATCACTTTTATTATAAGCAAAAATTGCCCGCTTCATGTCGCCATCAGCTGCCCCATTTTCACTTAAGTAGTGAGCCGCGCTAAAAACAGCGTCTTCAATGTTAAAAGGATCAGCTTTTCCGTCGTTATTCGCATCCACCCCATAGCCGCCGTATTTGGCTATTATAGCCGGATCCATTTTTTCTTTTTCCGGAATATCCCCTTCTCCAAGACCACTGCAAGTTGGATGCTGCCAGCCAACAAATGTACAGGGCATAAATTGCATGGGTCCTTCTGCTCCAACTGGTGAAACCATTGGGTCCATTGTAGAAAACTTTGTTTCAACACGATGATGCGCCGCTAACAATTCCCATTGAATTCCGTATTTTTCTGCTGCCGCTTTATAGATAGGAATATACTTTTCAGGGATTGACTTTGAATCCAAAAATTTTGGCGTTTTATCCAATGCTGCAAAAACAAACAGCAAAATAAATGCCAATACAATGAACGGAATGGCCAAACAGCCATAAGCCCTTTTTTTTAATTTTCTTTTTTTCTTTACCATTTTGAAAAGGTCCCTTCATAAATCTTGCTTAAACTATCATAGAAAAGACCAGCTAAAACTTCAAGTAAAAACAAATGATGTTACTTTGTTCCTGGCAAATTCATTACTCTTTCCAATATCCAGGAAAAATTGCTTTTGTTTCCGTTCTTTTTTGAAAAACAACAATTACCGATAATTAAAAAAAGAGCCCTATCAAGTTAAGTATTAGGACTCTCTTTATAGCCATCTTCAAATGCCAGATGTTTTAGCCCCGGTGTTTTAACAGCCGCTTCGGATGCTTGTTCACGTAAATTCAACTCTTCGCCTTTTAGATCTGACAGCGTATTAAGCGCTTCTGTTTCTTTTTTCTTTAACCTGGCACTTTCAAACTCCCACCCATTCGTAGTAACACGCGCTGCCGACATTTCATCAATTAAGTGTTCTTCATAATACGGATATTTTTCCATTACTTCATCAGCCATGGCTTCAAACGATGCCTGAAGTTTTTTTTGCAAGCTGTTTTTTTCTGTTTGCAAATACGTATTTAAAAGCCAGGAACTTGCCGCTTGAAAAAAACCTTGCTTCATCTTGTTTGCTTCTATTTTTTCTTCCACGCGTGCCAGTTTTTCCCGGATACGTGTATTTGACACACTTAAATCGCCTAAATAGGGCCGTGCTTCATCTGTTTTTAAAATAGCGATAAGCCGTTCTCTCAAGTTATGGTAAACCGCTCTCGCTCTTTTTTCAGCACTTACGGCATTTTCAAGTTCCAGCCGAATCAGCTCGATTTCCCGCTCCATTTCTTGTTGCTTTATTTTCAGTTCATTAATCCGCCTGAGTAAAAGCCGGTAACTTTCTTCCCGGATGTTCCATTCATTTGAAATCAAAGAAACATCATTTTCTGCTTTTTCATGCTCTCCAGATAAATAAAGAAATAAAATAGCGCCTGGCAGCGCCCAGTGTCCGGTTAAAAGAAACTTGATGGCTGCTTCTGATGACAATAATGCATTTGGGTGAAGTACCCATGAATACGCAGGAAGTTCACCTTGCAGACTGTTCTGGCTGGAAGGGAATATATCTCGATATATAGAAAATCCTGCTCTAGTAGCCATCTCAAATAAAAGAGAAAACATCCCTATCTCGGATAGTATATACTCAAAAGAAGATTCCGGCTCAACTTGCAAATGTTCGTAAATTTGCACTTTTTTGTATTGAGGCAGCTGGTTCCAGTACTGCTCCACACAATTGTAAAGCGGCTTTTTTTCTTCATCCGTTTTTTCGCTTTTCAAATAACCTTCCATTAGCCTTACACCTTCATAATGAAGTAGAAATTCTAGTTTATTTGTGAGAAACGACTTTTCAAATTTTTCTTCCAGCGTTTTATCTTTTTTTACTGTTTTTTGAAACCACTTGTTTACAATTTCTTCTGAACGGGCTAAAACTTTTTCTTTTTCATTTAACCGTGCGGCCGGCAGTTTTAACGCTTTTGCCAGTGCAATTAATATATCCAGCTGAAGAACAGAATCTGTTATATTGTTTTGTTTTTTCGCTTCACTTACAAGTTTATGAAAAAAGAAATCATTTTCTTCTTTTGAAAAATGGCTTTTTGCTTTTATCGTAATTAATTCCTTTGATTGTATAGAAAAAAGAATTGAATGCACAATGCGCAGCTGCATGCCAGTTACATTTGAAAGAGCTGCTCCAATTGATAGTATCTCTGTCATGTTATCCGCTCCATTTGCTGTTTTTCTTGATTGTACCCGAATTCGGCTGTAAAGAAAATGAAAGACTATTAAACTCTTTTACCATGCTTTTAAGCAAAAATATGCATAATTCATTTAAAATAGTTGCGCATTGTCATGTATTTTTTATAAAATAAAAATACAATTCTGAATTGTAAGCGATTTCAGAGTTGAAAACGACCTAGGGGAGGTCTTTTATGGAACAGAAAATGGAAAAAGTCGTACCGCCGCAGTCTAAGCCTGACTATGAAACAATTGCGGCAAGTCCGGAGTTTAAGTCACTGGTTAGAAAAAAGAACAAGTTCTTGCTGCCTGTTACTATCTTTTTCTTATTGTTTTATTTTACTCTGCCCTTGTTAACTTCTTTTTCAACCGTTTTAAACAAGCCGGCAATCGGCGACATTTCCTGGGTTTGGATCTTTGCATTTGCGCAGTTTATCATGACCTGGACTCTTTGTACGCTTTATGTAAAGAAAGCCAATGAGTTTGACGAAGAAGCAGATTTGATTTTGAATGACCAAAAGATGTCAAAGGGGCGTGGCCGTTTATGAGTATTCTAGGTCTTTTCTTTTTTGTGGCCATTGTAGGATTGACGCTTTATGTTACATATCTTGCGTCGAAACGAACCAATTCTGCCAGCGAGTTTTACACAGCAGGCGGCGGGCTGACCGGCTGGCAAAACGGCATTGCCATTGCAGGTGATTATCTTTCGGCTGCTTCGTTTCTTGGTATTGCCGGTGCAATTGCTTTAAATGGATTTGATGGCTTTTTCTATAGCATCGGTTACCTGGTTGCTTATCTTGTTGTTTTGTATATTGTGGCAGAACCACTTCGCAACCTTGGGAAGTATACACTGGCAGACATGATTACTGCCCGTTTTAATCAACAGAAAATCCGCGGCGCTGCTGCCGTTAGTACGCTAACAATTGTTTTATTTTATATGATTGCCCAACTTGTCGGCGCAGGTGCTCTTATTCAACTTTTGCTCGGTATAGACTACTGGGTCGCTGTTTTGCTAGTAGGGGTGATGATGACCACTTACGTTTTATGGGGCGGAATGGCTGCTACTAGCTGGGTTCAAATCATTAAAGCCGTTCTTCTTATGATTGGAACCATTATTATTTCTTTTCTCGTCTTATTAAAATTTGATTTTAATATTTTAAAAATGTTTAGTGACATGAAAACAATCACACCTGCCGGAGACGATTATTTAAACCCGGGCGTCAAATATAAAAATGGAATTGACACTATGTCCATGATGATCGCTCTTGTGTTTGGTACAGCCGGACTTCCACACATTTTAATGCGTTTCTTTACTGTTAAAGACGCTAAAACAGCCCGCAGTTCCGTTGTTTATGCCACATGGATTGTCGGTGCGTTTTATATTTTAACGATTTTCCTCGGTTTTGGAGCTGCTGCTTTTGTTGGTTCAGAAGATATTACAGCAGCAAACGCAGCCGGAAACATGGCCGCTCCACTGCTTGCCCAGGCACTTGGCGGCGATTTATTAATGTCTTTTGTTTCAGCTGTTGCTTTTGCCACAATTCTTGCTGTTGTAGCCGGACTTGTTTTATCCGGAGCCTCAGCGTTTGCTCATGACATTTATGGCCAAATTATTAAAAAAGGAAATGTAACAGAAAAAGAGCAAATGAAAGCTGCACGCTGGGCTTCTATTGGCGTTTCCGTTTTTTCAATCATCCTTGCTCTTGGAGCGCAATCAATGAACGTAGCATTTCTTGTTTCCCTTGCTTTTTGTATCGCTGCCAGTGCTAATTTGCCAGTTATTGTTTACACAATTTATTGGAAGCGATTTAATACAACCGGTGCCCTTTCAGCTATGATTACTGGACTTGTTACAGCACTTGTTCTTGTAGCTTTGAGCCCGAATATTTGGAGCCCGGAAGGCACGGCAATTTTAACAGGAACAGCTTTATTTCCTTTAACAAATCCTGCTATCATTTCAGTTCCAGCAGGTTTTCTGGCCGGTTATATTGGTTCAGTTGTTTCAGCTAAAGCCGATGAGCGAAAATACGCTGAAGTGGCGGTCAAAGCCAATACTGGGTTAAAATAAAAAAACGGAGCAGACGGAATAGTCCGTCTGCTTTCTTACTTTTAAAGGAGGAATAACCATGCGATTTACTTTGTCGGTTGGTTTAAGTGTTCTTTTGATGGCAGCTTTACCTTTTTCACCGGAGGCAGCAGAAGATCCGTACGCAGCAGCTTTGCAAAACATAACAAATAGCAAGCAAGTGATGATTACAGAAGGCAGCCAGCATTCTAGCAAAGCAACTGTTCGCCTTTATGAGAAATCCGGAAGCAACTGGATGTTAAAAAGAGTTTCTCCAGCTGTAACTGGAAAAAGTGGTATTTCATTTTCAAAAAAAGAAGGCGATGGTGCGACTCCGACAGGTACTTTCAGCATAGGCCGGATGTTTGGCTACGCAGCTAAACCAGACGGGGTTCGCTCGCACTACACCGTAACCAATCGGTTTCACTATTGGATTGATGATTCTAATTCTCCGGATTACAATAAATGGATTTATTATCGGGGAAATCCAGGCGCCCGCTGGAAATCTTTTGAGCGCCTTAACCATGAATTGTATAAGCATGCTGTGATCATCCGCTACAATGAAAATCCTATTGTAAAAAACGCGGGCAGTGCTATTTTTATACACAGATGGCGAACAGGTTCTACACCAACGCAAGGGTGCATTGCTCTTAGTGAATCTCATTTAATTGTTTTAATGAAGTGGCTGGATCCAGCCAAATCGCCTAAAATAATAATCGGCACACCTGAATCAATAAAAAAAGAATTAACCCGTTTAAATTAAATTTTTAAACAGCCTGCTTATCAAGTTGGTTGATCCATTTGCTTAATAAGCAAGTCAATATATAAGATCGTTTTTTCATTCATGTTTTTTGTATCCAGCCCGGTAATTTCTGTTATTCTCTTTATTCTGTATGAAAGTGTATTTGGATGCACATGCATGAAGCGTGCTGCTTCATTTACATTTCCGTCATAAGCTAGAAACATATAAATCGTTTCTATCATATTCGAATTGTGTATTCGGTCGTAGTCTTCAAGTGCAGTAATAATGCTGTTTGTTTTTCCTGAACGTGCGGCGCGAAATTGTTCAATTGATTGAAAAATTCCTAGTTTTTCATAACAGTGCGGCAAATGCAAAGCAGAAAACATTTGCTTCATCCGCAAAACGCTTAAAGCTTCTTGATAACTGTTTTGCAAGAAAAGAAGGTTCTGGACAAAACTGCCGGCAGCTCCTGTCGGTGAAATTTGAAGCCTTTCTTTTGATTTTGCAATGAAGTGATCAATATAATGATTAACTGTATTGATGTCTCCTTTTTCCTGAAAACGGATAAGCATGATTAGCTGGTCTCCGTCGTAAGTTCTAGCCACACAGGAAATTTGCTGAAGAGTTTCAACAAGATAATCAATTTGCCTTTCAAGTGTTCGGTCAATAGATCGCCCAAAATCAAAAATAACAGATAGAAATTCACCTGTTAACAAAAGGCCATAAGCTTTGTTTGCTTGATCAATTTCATTTCGCGTTGTAAAATGCCCCATCAATAATTTCCACAAAAATTCTTGATGGCTTTCTTCTGCCGCACGCTTTCTTTTTTCATGTTGAAGCAATTGGTTTTTCACTGCTTTTGCTGCTTCTTTTAATATCTCCAGTTGTTCATTTGAAAAATGAGCACCTGACTGTGCCCAAATAAATCCGATTACTTTATCTTGTTTGCGCACAGAAATAGCCACTCGTTCACCAAGCGACACTTGATCAATAGCAGGGATTACCACGGGTTCTTCTGTTTCAAACAAAGCGGGAATTGCCCCGGTTTTCCATAAGCTGTTAATAACATGTTCCGGGACTCTGCGTCTCATAATAGTGGCGATTCGAACCGGGTCTACTTCTCCTTCATGCCGGCTATATGCAATAATTTGATGGTTTGCGTCTTCTATTGTGATCGGGCAAAGCAATGCATCGCTAATCCGGTCTGCAAGCATTTCAATTGATTCATATTCGTGAGCAAAATATTGCGTTTTTTTATTCGTCATAGTATTCCTCCGCTGCGATAGGCTTTTTTCCATTATAATTGGCAGCAGAACAATTGTAAAAAAGACTGGAAAAAGCGGGGTTCAAAAGGAACTCCCGCAATTAACAAAAGTGGTGATAAGTGGTTTTTTTAACCGAAGGCATCTTTAGAAGTCTGGTAACCTTGAAGAGCTGTCTGTAAATAGAGGAGTTAATATTTTCTCGATCCGCATTTTGGGCAAATATAAACATCTTCCGCGTCAAAAATGGAACCGCATTTTGTTTGTTCCAACACGATTATCGCACTGCGCAGTTCTGCTCTTTGCCCTTCCCAGCCGCATTCGCATTTAACACTGTTGGTTGATCCAAATTTGTACACTCCATAGTTCATAAAATCACCCCTTGGTAGAATATTCAGATAAATATCTGTGTATTTATCTTACACAAAAAGGGAATTACCTGCAATAGTTTCCTTTCTACTACTTTCTCCCTGACAAAAACTTTGTTTGAGCTTCAGAAAAATTTCATAGAATTTATTTGCATCCCCTTTAAAATTACGGTTTTTTAAAAGAAGGCAGACGCTTTTCAATAAAAGCAGTTATTCCTTCTTTGCTTTCACCCGTTTTAAAAAGAGCGCCAAATTGTTTTGCTTCTAAAGCAAGCCCTTTTTCGGCCGGCAGCTGCATTCCTTTAAACACTGAATAAAGCACTGCTTGCGTTGCTGTGTCGCTTTTTGCAGCGATTGATTTTGCTAAATCGGACGCTTTCTCCATTAGCTTGCTTTCTTTTACTGAAAAGTTTACCAAACCAATTTTTTCTGCTTCTTTCCCTGTAATGAAGTCAGCAGTTAAAATTAACTCCAGTGCTTTAGCCGTTGTTGTGAGCCTGGCCAGCCGTTGTGTGCCCCCGTAGCCAGGCATCAATCCAAGCTTCATTTCCGGCAAGCCAAGCAAAGCATTTTCAGCTGCAATCCGCATATGGCAGCTTAGCGCCAGTTCCAGGCCACCGCCAAGGCATGTTCCGTTAATAGCCGCGATAACCGGCTTTTGTAATTGTTCGATTTTTGAATAAAACGACTGGCCTTTTAACGCCGCTTTTTCTGCTTTTTCTGGATCGTCAATCAAATACGTAAATTCTTTTATATCGGCTCCTGCACTAAAAAAATTTTCTGTGCCCGATAAAACAATACACGAAACTGCATTGTTTTCTGCTAGTTGATCGATTAACCCTTCCAATTCTTTCATTGTACTTGTGCTAAGTGCATTAACTGGCGGATTAGAAATCATCACATAAGCGATATTGGTTTCTATTTTGGCTTTTATCTTGTTTTTCTCCATTGTTCCTTCCCTTCTTTCTTTTTTTCTTCCACGTATTTTTCTATGTGCTGAACCAGACATTTAGAATAAATCTTTTCAAGCATAGCTTAAAAAAGCTGCCGGAAACGCCGGCAGCTTTTAAGACCCTTTTTTATTGTTCAGAAAGAATTTTTACGTCCCTTACAATTTCTTCAAAAGGGGTTTCCAAATTTCCATCATAACTTTTTACAACAGTTCCTTCTTTATTAACTAAATAAAAACTTGTCCCATGAATAAACTGGTCTGAATTTGGATCGGGCACAGCTAGCGCTTGAAAACTTTTTTCAGCAAATTCGCGAATGTCTTTATCACGATAGCCTGTTACTAAATTCCAATTTGATTCATCAGCATTATAATGCGAAATATACGTTTTCAAGGCTTCTGGCGTATCTCGTGTTGGATCAACACTAAACGACACAATTTCATAATTTTTGACTTTTTCATCATTTAGCATATCCTGCAGATCGCTCATGTTTTTGGTCATAGGCGGGCACACAGTTGTACAGCTTGTGAAAATAAAGTTTGCGAGCCACACTTTTCCTTTTAAATCAGATAAACTAACTTTATTTCCATCCTGGTTTGTATATGAAAAATCTTGTACTTCCACATCCATGTTTCCTTTAAAATCGCCAGCGCTGCAGGAAGACAGCAGCAAAATCAAAAAAATGATGGCAACAGATTGAAACAATTTCAAAAAATCCCCTCCAAACAACTTTTATATCTTTATCGTAGAGAAGTTTTTTGTTTTTCTCAACGTACTTCTTTGTTTTAAGATGAAATATTTATGAACGTTTTTATGCTTCGCCGGCAAAAACAAACGCTGCTTTGCTGCCTGAATCTGTTTGATAAACTTCCAAACGGGCATCAATTCGCTCTTTTAGCTCGGGAACATGAGAAATAATGCCTACTAAACGGCCGTCTGCTTGAATATCCATTAACGTTTCAATTGCTTGATCAAGTGATTCCGGGTCGAGTGTCCCGAACCCTTCATCTACAAACATTGTTTCAAGTGACACGCCACCGGCATGATTTTGAACCACTTCAGCTAGTCCAAGTGCGAGGGCAAGCGCTGCTTTAAAGCTTTCACCTCCAGACAATGTTTTCACATGGCGGCTTGCTCCTGTATATTGGTCAAATACCAATAAATCAAGCCCGCTCTGCGCATTGCCTTTTGCACGCTCTTTCTGGCGCTTCAGTAAAAAACGTCCATTTGTCATTCCAGTTAGCCTTGTATTGGCAGCAGCCAAAATGTCTTCCAGAAAAGATGCAAGCACATATCTTTCAAACGTCACTTTCAACTCATTTTTTCCGTGAGTTACGTGATATAAGTGGCCGGCAAGGCGGTATTGTTCTTCCACATCGGCCATTTGCATCGCAATTTGATTGATTGCTTCTTGAATCCGTGTGGACTCCTTGATTTGTGATAGGATAGCTCCTGCTTTATCCGTCCATATTTCCAATTCTTCATTTAAAGAACGGATATTGTTTTCCAGGCTTTCTAAATCCGGACGGACACGCCCTTCAACCAGCTTTTTTAACTCAGTAATCTGCAAATGAATCTGGCGC
>JAPSKG010000072.1 GCA_031177795.1 Domibacillus sp. | reverse complement strand
CTTGTTTATCAAAAAAGGCTTGCTGCTCTTGTTCATCCGGCGGCGGGATTAAAGACTTGTTTGTTTCAAAAACCCGTGCCCGAATTTCTGTCACTTCCCGGTTTTTTTCGTCAATATCGATTTCTACATGTCCGGCAAAATAACCATACTTTCCCGCTGCTGCCAGCATCGTGCCGTTTACCATTTTCCCCTCATGGAAAACATGGTGCGTATGGCCGCCTAAAACAACATCCGCGTCCGTTTCCTCCGCGAGTTTTTCGTCATCATACATTCCGAGATGCGACAGCACAATCACAATATCCGCCCGTTTTCGAAGTGAAGTTACTTGTTTTTTCAATTCTTCAAGCGGCATCGTAACATGCCAGTCAAGCAGTTCATAAAAAGCTGTGTACTGCGCTGTTGCAGATGTAACTGCGATGGTGATATCGCCTGCTTTAAAAAAGGTATAAGGCAAAACCCATTCAGGTCTTGCTTCTCTATTTTTTTCAAAGAGGTTTGCGCAAATCACCGGAAAAGCCGCTTTTTCATATAACTGATTTAACACTTCTCTTGGCAGCGTAATTCCTTCGTTATTTCCAATAGCTACCGCGTCAAAGTGGGATTGATTTAATAAATCAATGTTAAACGCGCCAAGTGTCCCTTCTGTTAAAGGATGAGCGCGGTCCACATGGTCGCCGATGTCAAAAGCAAATGAATGCTCTCCCGCTTCTTCGTGCAGCATTTTTCGTTTTTTTAAAAAATGAGCAATTCTCGGCCAATTTTCAAAATGGCTGTGCAAGTCATTTGTATGGTAAATATGTATTGTTTTTTTCATTCTTCCCTCCACCTTTTAACTAATCCCCTGCAAAATGAGGCGGATTCCGACAAAAATCAATACGAGCCGCAGCAAAAGCACAACCGTTTTTGAAGCAATTTGTGCATTTAGCCACGCGCCCAGTTTAGCGCCAAACCAGGCGCCCGGCACAAGCGCTGCTGCAAACATCCAATCTACATTTCCAAGTGTAATATGCGTCAAGCTTGAAATAATAGCAGATAAAAAGATCAGCAACATAGACGTAGCAACTGCTACATGCGGCGGAACGGCAAACAGCATAATCATTGCCGGTACCATTAGCGAACCGCCGCCAATTCCAAAGAGCCCGCCAAAAAAGCCTACAATAAAAGAAGCAATCGTGCCCGTAAGCGGTTCAAGCGAATATGTATGCGTCCCTTCATTATCTGTAAATGTCCGGCTCAGCCCTCGCGATCCAAAAAGCGGTTTTGCACGGTTTTTCAGCATTAAAACAAACGACATAAACACCATAAACAACCCAAAGTATAAATTAAATTGGTTGATGTTCAATCCTTTGTTGGCGTAAGCTCCTATCATGCTGCCGGGCGCACTTCCAATAAATAAAATAAAACCAAGTGTGTAATCAACTTTTTTTTGCTTCATATAAGCAAGCGTAGACGACAAGCCCGTTACAATTAAAATAACGGAAGAGGTGCCTACCGCAACTTGCGGCGATACCGGGGCAAGCAAAGCCGAGCTGCCCAAAAAAAGCAGTGCTGGCACGATGATAATGCCGCCGCCCAGGCCGACAAGTGCCCCTACTGCAGCAGCAGTAACGCCTATCACCAGTAAAATCAACCATTCCATTTTGAAAATTGCCCCCTAAAAAAGATCAAGCTGGCGTGAAGCCAAATTCTCATATTCAATGCCGGCAAGCTGTAAAAACTGCTTTGCATTTTTTGCCGCATCGCCGCCAGAATTGTTATTAAACAAAACATATACCTCTTTTGACTGTTGATGAAGATGGCCAGAAAAATCAACCCATTGGCGCAGCTCATTTTCATTGTACTGGTATAAATACCGCACTTCTCGCCAGTTTTTATTGCCGTTTTTCCGCCATCCTGCCCGATTGCGGCCATGAAGGCGGACTAGTGTTTTTTCTTTATGGGTTGCCTGTAAAACAATAGGAACAGAGCCTTCTCCTGCCTGGGGCTCATCACAAACCGTGTGAATCCAGTTTTCCTGTTCTAAAAAAGCAATCGTTTTGTCAAAAAACTTGGCTTGATACCAGCTTTGATTGCGAAACTCAACTGCAAGCGGCACAGTGCCCATTTTTTCCTTGCAGTAACGGAGGTATGTTACATTTTCACGTGTACAATCAAACCAGGGGGGGAACTGGAATAAAACCATAGCAAGTTTTCCGGCTTCTATCATAGGCGTAAGTGATAAATGAAATGCGTGAAACATTTCCTCTTTTGACTCAAATGGGATTTCTCCGCGTTCATGTCCTGTCATGCCTTGATACGCTTTTACAATAAAACGGAAGCCTTCTGGCGTTTCTTCTGTCCATTTGCGCATATTTCGCTCTGGCTGCACAGCATAAAAGCTCGAATCCACTTCCACAGCCGGGAAATGAGCCGCATACTCTTTTAACTTATCACGCGATGCCACACCTTTTGTGTAAAGGATATCATGATCTCCCCATCCGGTTACTCCTGTGTAAATCATCCGTATCACCTCGTATTATGAGTGTAGCACAAGTGAGAATGGGCTGTGAATTTTGAAATAAAGTAAATCCCGCACACTTTGGCTTTTTAATGAACTACCTTATCTGGCAGCTTCTGAAACCAGTTTTTATTTAAATAAAAAACAATAAAAAAATCCCCTGTAAAAAGGGGATTTTTTTTATTAACCGATAGACCCTTCCATCTCAAATTTAATGAGACGGTTCATTTCTACGGCATATTCCATTGGCAATTCTTTTGTGAATGGCTCGATAAAGCCCATAACGATCATTTCAGTTGCTTCTTCTTCTGAAATACCGCGGCTCATCAAGTAGAAAAGCTGCTCTTCTGATACCTTCGATACTTTTGCTTCATGCTCCAATGAAATGTTGTCATTCAAGATTTCATTGTATGGAATCGTATCAGAAGTTGATTTATTATCCATAATCAGCGTATCGCACTCAATGTTTGAACGGGCACCGTCCGCTTTGCGTCCAAAATGAACGATTCCGCGGTATGTTACTTTCCCGCCCTGTTTTGAAATTGATTTTGATACGATTGTAGAAGATGTGTTTGGTGCAAGGTGAATCATTTTCGCACCGGCATCCTGGTGCTGTCCTTTACCGGCAAGGGCAATCGAAAGCGTCATGCCGCGTGCGCCTTCGCCTTTCAAAATAACAGCCGGGTATTTCATTGTCAGTTTGGAACCGATGTTTCCATCGACCCATTCCATTGTTGCGTTTGCTTCACATACCGCACGCTTCGTTACCAGGTTAAACACGTTGTTTGCCCAGTTTTGAATAGTCGTGTAACGGCAGTATCCGCCTGCTTCAATCGCAATTTCAACCACTGCTGAGTGGAGAGAGTTTGTTGTGTAAACCGGTGCTGTACAACCTTCCACATAATGAACGCTGGCATCTTTGTCAACAATGATTAGTGTACGCTCAAATTGGCCCATATTTTCCGAGTTAATCCGGAAATACGCTTGAAGAGGAGTATCCACTTTCACGCCCGGCGGAACATAAATGAATGAGCCGCCTGACCATACAGCCGAGTTTAATGCTGCAAATTTGTTGTCTGTTGGAGGAATGATTTTTGCCCAGTATTTACGGAAAATTTCTTCGTTTTCTTTCAAAGCAGAATCCGTATCTTTAAAAACAATTCCGAGATCTTCTAAATCACTCTTCATGTTATGGTACACAACTTCAGATTCATACTGAGCTGAAACACCAGCAAGGTATTTTTGCTCAGCTTCAGGAATACCAAGCTTATCAAACGTTTGCTTGATTTCTTCCGGCACTTCATCCCAGGATTTTTCTGAACGTTCAGATGGTTTTACGTAATACGTAATTTCATCAAAGTTAAGAGACGCCATATCGCCTCCCCATTGTGGCATTGGCATATTGTAAAAATACTCTAGTGATTTCAAACGGAAATCGAGCATCCATTGCGGTTCGTCTTTCATTTTTGAAATTTCTTTTACGATTTCAGGCGTTAATCCACGTTCTGAACGAAAAATCGACACGTCGCGGTCATGGAAGCCATACTTGTAATCGCCAATTTCAGGGGCTTTTTTAGCCATGTTGTATTCCTCCTGTTTCGTTATTTCTCGCCCTCTAATCCTTTTTCCATTGCTTTCCACGACAACGTTGCACATTTAATGCGGGCCGGGAATTTTGCGACACCTTGCAGTGCTTCAATATCGCCAAGGTCAAGATCATCAGGGTAATCATTGCCAAGCATCATCTCAGAAAAAATTTGTGATAACTTTATTGCGTGATCAATATTTTTTCCCTTGATCGCCTGGGTCATCATTGACGCAGAAGACATCGAAATAGAACAGCCTTCTCCGTCAAATTTCGCATCCGTGACAATCCCGTCTTCTACTTTCATCGTTAAATGGATTCGGTCCCCGCACGTCGGGTTGTTCATATCGACTGTTACGCTGCCGTCATCAATCGACCCTTTATTGCGCGGGTTTTTGTAATGATCCATAATCACCTGGCGGTACAACTGATCTAAATTATTAAAAGACATCTGAGAAATACTCCTTTGTTTTTAACAAACTGGCCGCAAATCTGTCGATATCTTCTTCCGTGTTATACAAATAAAAACTTGCACGTGCTGTCGCTGACACCTTGCACCACTTCATCAATGTTTGTGCGCAGTGATGGCCGGCACGGACAGCTATTCCATCAGCATCAAGAACCGTTGCTACATCATGCGGATGAACATCATCCAAATTAAATGTTACCACACTTGCGCGGTCTTTGCCTCTTTTCGGTCCAAAAACCGAGATGCCGGGAATTTCCGTTACGATATCCATCGCGTAAGAAGCCAGTTTGTGTTCATGCTGTTCAATGGCATCCATTCCGATTTCACTTAAAAAGTCGATTGCAGCTCCCAGGCCAATGGCACCGGCAATAATTGGCGTGCCGCCTTCGAATTTCCACGGAAGTTCTTTCCAAGTTGATTCGTAAAGGCCAACAAAATCAATCATTTCACCGCCAAATTCAATCGGCTCCATGTTATCAAGCAAATGCTCTTTTCCATACAAAACCCCAATGCCGGTAGGACCGCACATTTTATGGCCGGAAAAAGCAAGAAAATCGCAGTCAAGCTGCTGAACGTCCACTTTCATATGAGGAGCTGCCTGCGCTGCATCCACTACCATAACCGCCCCGTTTTCATGGGCAATCTTTGTAATCTCCGCAATGGGATTAATTGTTCCAAGCACATTTGAAACCATCATTACCGATACAATTTTTGTATTTGGGGTAACGGTTTTTCGTACATCTTCTAATGAAAGGGTACCGTCATCCTGCAAAGGAATATACTTTAGCGTTGCACCCGTTTGTTTTGCAAGCTGCTGCCATGGAATGATGTTGGAGTGATGCTCCATAAGTGTGATGACAATTTCGTCGCCTTCTTTTACGTTTGCACGGCCATAGCTTTGTGCAACCAAGTTAAGCGCCGTTGTTGTTCCGCGAAGAAACACAATTTCTTTTGTGGAAGCAGCATTAATAAACTTGCGTACTTTGTCACGTGCACCTTCATACAAATCCGTGGCACGATTGCCAAGCGTGTGAACCCCCCGGTGAACATTTGAATTAGACTGGCGGTAATAATCCGTAATAGCCTCAATAACCTGTACCGGCTTTTGGGAAGTTGCCGCACTATCTAAATAAACAAGCGGATGGCCGTTTACTTCTTGATCTAAGATGGGAAAGTACTTTTTCAGTTCTTTCGCATTCATTGGCGAACTTTCCTTTCAATAACACCTGTTAACTGCTTTTTCACATTGTCAATTGGCAGCTTGTTTACAACCGGTGCCAGGAAGCCATGAATGACAAGACGCTCTGCTTCTTGTTTTGTAATACCACGGCTCATTAAATAGTAGAGCTGAAGCGGATCTACACGGCCAACCGATGCTGCGTGCCCTGCTGTTACATCGTCTTCATCAATCAGCAAAATTGGGTTTGCATCGCCACGTGCTTTTTCACTTAGCATAAGAACACGTGATTCCTGCTCAGCATTAGATTTTGAAGCACCATGTTCGATTTTGCCAATTCCATTAAAAATGGACTTTGCTTCATCTTTCATTACACCGTGCTTTAAAATATATCCTTCTGTGTGCTTGCCGAAATGAACCACTTTTGTTGTGAAGTTCATCGACTGCTTGCCGCGTCCGACCACAACTGTTTTCGTATCAGCATATGAACCATCACCAAGCAGGTTCGTAACGTTTTCAGATATCGTATCGCCATCGTTCATAATACCAAGCGCCCAGTCAATACGCGCGTTTGGTGCTGTAATACCCCGGCGGTTTACGTATGTTGTTACATTTTCTGCAAGCGTGTCAACCGCACCGTACGAAACTTGAGCGTTATCGCCAGCGATTACTTCTGTAATAATATTCGCCACGCCTTGCTTTGTTTCTACTGTTGAAAGGTAGTTTTCCACATAAGTCACTTTGCTGTTCGCGTCTACTGCCACAATAACATGGTTGAAGAGCGCCGCTTGTGCATCATCGTGGATGAATACCGCTTGAATTGGCTGGCTGATTTCTACGTTTTTCGGTACATACAGAAAAACGCCGCCGTTTACAAGCGCTGCATGAAGAGCGGTTAATTTATGCTCATCCGCTTTTACAACCTGCTGCATAAAGAACTTTTGAAAAACGTCGCTATGTTCTTTTGCTGCTGTTGCAAAATCAGTGAAAATTACGCCTGCTTCTTTTAATTCATCCGATACATTTAAAATAGAGGGCGTATTGTTGCGCTGCACATAAATATTTTGCGTGTCGCTTTCTTCGCCTACAACAGCTTGTGCTGCTTCAGGAAGTTCAGCCAGTGAGTTGAAAGGAGCACTCTGTACATGATGGGCACCAAACTCTGTAAAATTCCATTTATCAATTTTTGTTTTATCCGGCTTTGGAAGCGGCAGATCTTCCGCTTTCTTGAACGCATCAAGACGCACGTTCAACAGCCATTCAGGTTCGTTGTTTGCAGCTGAGAAATCACGGATTGCTGATTCATCAACTGACCATTTTGTTTCAGTCATATTTGCTCCTCCTCAATTACTGTACCGTTTCGTCTTCGATGCCAAGTTCCTGCTTAATCCAGTCATATCCTTCTGCTTCCAGACGCTCTGCAAGCTCTGATCCGCCAGACTTGACAATTTTCCCTTGCATCATAACATGAACATGATCAGGCGTGATGTAGTTCAATAAACGCTGGTAGTGAGTAATCATTAAGCAGCCAAAATCTTCACTGCGCATTTTGTTAATGCCTTTTGAAACAACTTTCAAAGCATCGATATCAAGACCGGAATCAATTTCATCAAGGATCGCAATTTTTGGCTGAATCGTCATTAGCTGAAGGATTTCATTGCGTTTTTTCTCGCCGCCAGAGAAGCCTTCGTTTAAGTAACGCTGCGCCATATCCTGGTCCATGTCAAGGAGGTCCATATTCGAATCCATTTGGCGGATAAATTTCATTAATGAAATTTCATCCCCTTCCTCGCGGCGGGCGTTAACAGCCGAACGAAGGAACTCAGCGTTTGTTACGCCTGTAATCTCACTTGGATATTGCATCGCAAGGAAAAGACCTGCGCGCGCACGCTCATCTACTTCCATTTCCAGAACGTCTTCACCGTCAAGCGTAATAGATCCCTGGGTAATTTCATATTTCGGATGACCCATGATTGCAGATGAAAGGGTTGATTTACCTGTTCCGTTCGGTCCCATGATGGCATGGAATTCTCCGCCTTTAACTTCCAGGTTTACGCCTTTTAAAATTTCTTTCCCGTCAATTGAAACGTGAAGATCTTTAATGGTTAACGTTGATTGTGACATGATTTACCCTCCGTATTCATCGGCTGAGACGGCCGATTATGTCTATTCTCAATTTATTCTCATTACAATCTTATAACAAATGAAATGTATATTCAACCTAGAAAACCCGTTATACTAAGTATTCTCAAATAAAAAAGGAAAAACCGGCTTTTAAGCCGATTTTTCCTTTTTTTCATATTAAAGATGATTCGTAAATTTACGGTCAATGTCAGCAACCATGCGTCTGCTTTCTTGATACTCCCGTTCACGCTGCTGCTCAATATCCATTCTCACTTCATGCTTTTGATTGTACTCCGCATAGCCTACACCATGAGACGCGTGCATCGCTTTTTCCATGCCTTCTGTGTACTTCATATTTAGTGAGTTACTAATGGGGAACCAGTCCTTTTCGTTGTTTTTTGGAAAAACCTGCCCTCCGCTATTTATGATAGCAATGTGCAGGCAAGAAGCGCAAAAGCCGTAAGGCAGCTTGAGCTTCTCTCACAGCTTGTGAGTTCCATTACACTTCTTTATATAGCCTTTATTTTAAAATATAAACCTTATGCTCTTGAATTCGAAATTATCAAAAAACTAAACAGCCGTTAGAAAAGCGCCCGGCAGCTGGCCGGGCGCTTAAAGCGGCTGTTATTCTGTTACAGGAACAACGGCACCTTTCCATTCTTTTGTAATGAAATCTTGAATTTCTTTTGATTTCAATACTTTTACAAGAGCTTGAATTTTTTCTTTGTTTTCGTCACCTGTGCGTGTAACGATTAAGTTTGCATACGGTGAATCTGTAGATTCAATTGCAATAGAATCTTCTGTCGGGCTAATGCCTGCATCAATTGCATAGTTAGAATTGATAACTACCGCATCACCTTCGCCATTGTTGTAAATTTGCGGAAGCAAAGCTGGCTCGTAATCAAAGTCAAATTGAAGGTTTTTAGGGTTGTCTGTAATATCTTCAAGCTGTGCTTTTGTTTTGTCAATGCCATCTTTTAATGTAATAAGGCCTTCACTTTCCAGAATCATTAAAATACGGCCATGTTCGGCAATAGAGTTGCTCATGATGATTGTTGCACCATCTGGCAGTTCACTTAATTTTTTGTACTTTTTAGAGTAAACAGCCATTGGCTCAAGGTGAATGGCACCTGCATTAGCAAAATCATATCCATGCTCTTCTTCTTGAAGTTCAAGGTATGGAATGTGCTGGAAATAGTTTGCATCAAGATCGCCTTCTTCAAGAGCAGTGTTAGGCAAAATGTAATCCTGGAATGTTTCGATTTGAAGATCGTAACCTTCTTTTTCTAAAAGCGGTTTTGCTTCCTCTAAAATAACTGCATGTGGAGTATTAGATGCCCCAACAACAATTGTTTTATCTTCTTTTGAAGCTTCTGAACCTGAATCTTTGCTTTCTTTATCTGCCGCTTTGTCACCGCCGCCGCATGCTGCAAGAACAAGCACAATTGCAGCAGTTAAAAAACCTAAAAGCCATTTTTTCATGGTAGAATTCCTCCTGAAATTTTTTATTTTATCGTTTATCAAGCTTACGGGTTGCCGTATCGCCGATAAACTGAATGATAAACACAATAACTAAAATAATAATGGTTGCCATCAGCGTGACATCGCTGCGGCTCCGCTGGAATCCATCTAAAAAAGCAAGGTTCCCAAGACCGCCGGCACCAATAACACCCGCCATTGCTGTATAACCAACAAGGGCGATCGCCGTTACCGTCA
>JAPSKG010000071.1 GCA_031177795.1 Domibacillus sp. | reverse complement strand
CCGCTTCATAACCAAAAAGCTCACTTTCAAAAAGTGCGTTTGGAATGGCGCCGCAGTTAATGGGAATAAAAGGTTTTTCCCATCTTAAACTGGCTTCATGGATAGCCCGGGCAAACAGCTCTTTTCCCACACCGCTTTCTCCTGCTATTAACACCGTTGCGTCCGTTCGCGACACTTTTTTCACATCGTGAATCAGCGCGTTTAAAGCGGAATTGCTTCCTTTTATTTTCGTAAACGGATCGTCAGGGCTGCTTTGGACACGCTGTTTTAATTGCTGCAGCTCTTCTGACGCAGACGACAGCTTTTCATTTAATTGAATGGTTGAGGTAATGTCTTTTTCCACAGAAACAGAGCCGATAATTTTTTGTTGTTCATTGTAAATCAAGGTGCTGCTGATTAACACATGCTTGTCAGGCCGCGGCTGGTGGTATAAATCACGCACAGGCTGCCCGGTTTCAAGAACTTTTAAACTCATAATGTCTTCTGTTTGAAAAAATTCTCTGATGTTCCTGCCTAGTATCTTTTCTTTTTGGATTTGATAGGTTTTTTCTGCCGCTTCGTTCCAGTACACAATTTCTCCTTGAATATTTACAATTGTAATCGCTTCCTCTAAAGAAGACAGCAATGCGTCAATGGCATGTGAATCAAATTCTCTCATTCTATCACCTCATCATTTATACAAAAATGTCTCAAAAAACATACAACAGTGTACACATGTGTTCACAAAATCATACAACCTCCGCAAAAAAATGTAAACACTATTTGATTTTAACGCCTTTTTAAAGTTGGCACGCTACTTGCAATAAAAAGAGAGAAGAGAAAACTTTTTAATTTAAAGGAGCGAGACGATGATTACAGAAAACCTGGCCATCTTACCTTACCAGCACGAACCATTTACCGACTTTACAATTGAAGAAAATAAACAAGCTTTTTTACAAGCGCTGCAAGCTGTTCAAGCACAACTGGGGAATGACTATCCTCTGGTCATTGGCAATGAGCGCGTCACCACTGAAGAAAAAATTGTTTCGGTCAATCCGTCCAACACAAAAGAAATTGTCGGTACGGTTTCCAAAGCAGACCAGGCATTAGCGGAACAAGCTATGCAAGCAGCCGTGACAACATTTAACACGTGGAAAAAAGAACATCCAGCAGAGTGCGCAGCCGTTTTGTTTCGCGCAGCGTCTATTATCCGCCGCCGCAAGCATGAATTTTCGGCTTACCTGGTGAAAGAAGCCGGAAAGCCATGGAAAGAAGCAGATGCCGATACAGCTGAAGCCATCGATTTTCTTGAGTTTTACGCGCGCCAAATGCTGAGACTGCAAGAAGGCGTGCCTGTTGAAAGCCGCGAAGGAGAAAAAAATGCTTTCACTTACATTCCGCTAGGAGTCGGCATTATCATTTCTCCATTCAATTTCCCGCTGGCCATTATGGCTGGAACTGCTGCTGCTGCAGTGGTGGCTGGAAACACTATTTTGCTGAAGCCATCAAACCAAACGCCAATTGTCGCTGCAAAATTTGTGGAAGTGATGGAGGAAGCCGGACTTCCAGCTGGCGTAATCAACTTTGTACCGGGAGGCGGAAGCGAGATTGGCGATTATCTTGTTGACCACCCGAAAACCCGCTTTGTTTCATTTACAGGTTCCCGTGAAGTAGGCTGCCGCATTTATGAGCGTGCCGCAAAAGTCCAGCCGGGGCAAATCTGGTTAAAACGAGTGATTGCAGAAATGGGCGGAAAAGACACGGTTCTTGTGGACCGCGATGCAGATTTGGACCTGGCAGCGTCTTCTATCGTTTATTCGGCATTCGGGTTTTCCGGACAAAAATGTTCCGCTGGTTCTCGCGCAGTGATCCACCAGGATGTGTACGACACTGTGCTGGAAAAAGCAGCTGCTTTAACCCGGACTTTGAAAATGGGGAATCCTGAAGAAGCCGATACTTATATGGGTCCTGTCATCAGCGAAGCTTCTTTCCGCAAAATCATGAACTATATTGAAATCGGCCAGCAAGAAGGCCGTCTAGTAACAGGTGGCGAAGGAGACAGCACAACAGGCTATTTTATTGAGCCTACTATTATCGCTGATGTAGACGAAAAAGCCCGTTTAATGCAAGAAGAAATTTTCGGGCCTGTGGTGGCGTTTTGCAAGGCACGCGATTTTGATCATTTGCTGGAGATCGCCAACAACACCGAGTACGGCTTGACGGGAGCGTTGCTTTCTAATACGCCAGAACACATTCAGCGCGCAGAAGAAGATTTCCATGTCGGCAACTTGTACTTTAACCGCGGCTGCACAGGAGCCATTGTCGGCTACCATCCGTTTGGCGGATTTAACATGTCCGGCACGGATTCTAAAGCAGGCGGCCCGGATTACTTGATTATGCACATGCAAGCAAAAACGATCAGCAAAACACTTTAATCATTTGGAGGGCAGCTTTTGGCTGCCCTTCTTCAAAACAACGCCACTAATTGGAGGGTTAGTCCATGATTGCAGAAGTTTCAAAAAACGTTTTTCTTTATGCATCTCAAAACAAAGCGTTAAACAAAGCAGCGAAAAAATGGGGGCTGAAGCTTGGTGCATCCCAGGTTGTCGCGGGCATGACGATTGAAAGCGCTGTGAAACAAGTGGAAAAATTAAACCGGCAAGGGCTCGTTTGCACACTCGACCATCTTGGCGAATTTGTATCAAGCCGGGAAGAAGCGCTGGAAGCGACAGACTACAATATCCGCACGCTCGAAGCAATCGCAAAAACCGGAGTGAACAGCAACTTATCGGTTAAAATGACTCAGCTTGGGCTGGATATTGACCGCAATTTCTGCCTTCAAAATATGCGCAAAATTCTTGCTGCTGCTAAAAAGCACAATAACTTTGTCCGGATTGATATGGAAGATTATTCGCATTGCCAGGTGACATTGGATATTTTACGAGAACTTCGAAAAACGTACGATAATGTCGGCACTGTGATTCAAGCGTATTTGTTCCGTTCTGAACAAGACATAAAAGAGCTGGAAGGCATTTCTCTCCGTCTTGTAAAAGGGGCTTACAAAGAATCGCCGGAAGTGGCGTATCAAGAAAAAGAGCTGGTGGATGAAAATTACTTCAACATTATTAAACAGCATTTGCTAAGCGGCAGTTATACCGCAATCGCTTCTCACGACCATGTGATTATCGATCGAGTGAAAGCGTTTGCTAAAAAACATAACATTCCAACCGATCAATTTGAATTTCAAATGCTTTACGGATTTCGTACAGATATGCAGCTTGAACTGGTGAAAGAAGGCTATAAAACGCGTGTCTACATTCCTTTTGGAAACGATTGGTTTGGGTATTTTATGCGCCGGCTGGCTGAAAGGCCGCAAAATGTCTCTTTTGCTTTAAAAGGGCTTTTTTCAAAATAAAAAACGGGCAGACAAATTTTTCACCCAATTCAACAAGAACCGGCAGATAAATCGTTTTTGCCTGTTGTAACGGTTTTTTCTTGTAACTTGATAGGCACGCTGAAATGGGCCTGATAAGCTGCACAGCTGATAAAAAAGTGGGGTGGAAAAAGTGAAGGCATTGCATACAAAAAATAAAACGCAGAAATCACCTAAAAGCCAAACAGAAAAACCAGATCTTTTGCAGTCAACACACGCTATTATCCGGGAAGCCCTGCAAAAGCTGGGGTATTCCGAGCAAGTATTTGAATTATTAAAAGAGCCTTTGCGAACGCTGACCGTCCGCATTCCGGTAAAAATGGATGACGGATCCGTGAAAGTGTTTACCGGGTTTCGCGCCCAGCATAACGATGCCGTAGGACCAACAAAAGGAGGCGTCCGTTTTCATCCCCAGGTTAGCGAAGATGAAGTAAAAGCTTTGTCGATTTGGATGAGTTTAAAATGCGGAATCGCCAATTTGCCTTATGGCGGAGGAAAAGGCGGAATTGTATGCGATCCGCAAACCATGTCTTTTGGAGAACTGGAAAGATTAAGCCGCGGGTATGTGCGGGCCATCAGTCAAATTGTCGGCCCTACAAAAGACATTCCGGCTCCTGATGTTTACACAAATTCACAAATCATGGCCTGGATGATGGATGAATACAGCAATATTCGCGAGTTTGATTCACCCGGGTTTATTACAGGCAAACCGCTTGTACTGGGCGGTTCGCATGGCCGTGAAACCGCAACAGCCCAGGGAGTGACCATTTGCATAAAAGAAGCTGTCAAGAAAAAAGGGATTTCCCTGAAAAATGCGCGCATTGTCATTCAAGGCTTTGGAAATGCCGGAAGCTTTTTAGCGAAAATGTTATATGACGAAGGCGCCAAAATTGTGGGCATTTCCGATGTTTTAGGCGGAATTTATGACCCTGGCGGCCTCGATATACCGTTTTTGCTGGACCGCCGGGACAGCTTTGGCATGATTTCTAATTTATTTGAAGAAACGATTACCAATAGCGAGCTGTTGGAGCTCGACTGCGACATTCTTGTGCCGGCCGCTATATCCAATCAAATCACAGCCGAAAATGCGTATCAGATAAAAGCAGCCGTTGTTGTTGAAGCCGCAAACGGCCCCACTACTCTGGAAGCAACAAAAATTTTAGCTGGCCGTGAAGTGCTGCTTGTTCCAGATATTCTGGCCAGTGCTGGCGGTGTTACGGTTTCTTATTTTGAATGGGTCCAAAACAATCAAGGATACTACTGGACACCAGAAGAAGTAAGAGACAAGTTAGAAAAAATAATGGTTTCTTCTTTTGAAAGCATTTACCAGGTAGCGCAAACGCAGCAAGTTGATATGCGGTTAGCCGCTTATATAGTCGGAATTCAAAAAGCAGCCCAGGCTTCTCAATTGCGGGGCTGGGTATAAAAGCAGGCGCTTGCAGCATTTAGTTTACAGCCCGTAAAAAAACGATTTCCAGACTGAAATTTTTGGAGGAGATTATTGTGTGGATTTTAACTGTGTATTCAAAAGATACGATTAAGATGTTTGAATTTGATCACATAGAAGAAGCGAAAAACAAATGCAAAAGCATTCAAGAAAACAAAATTCTTTCTGAAATCATTTATTTTAATCAAGAGAAGCAAAACGCGCAAAACGATCAAAAAGAAACATTATACAGTTACTAGGCTTCGTTTTTTATCTAAAAAACAAAACCGCTTTAAATCAAGGATTTAAAGCGGTTTTCACTGTAGTGTACAGCTTCAGGCGTGGCAGCAGCTGTTTATCAAATGGCTGCCGCAAAGGGAAAAGTTTTGGTTTTCCGGTCATACAATTCTCAAAATGTATTTGTCCCGTCTTGGAACAGGCCCCCAGTATGCTTTCCTTTGTTCAATCGCTTTTCGCTATAGGCTGATGCCGTTTTATTGAACGACCGTAACTTTTATGTTTTTTTCTTCAAGTGCCTGGCGGGATACCTGGTTTATATGTTTATCCGTAATAACTTCATTTACTTCGCCTGGCTGCACAATTAATGAAAATGCCCGCTGCCCAAACTTTGAAGAATCCGCCATCAAAATAACTTCGTCGGAGCGTTCAATCATTTTCTTTTTTAACAGCGCCTGTTCTTCGTTTGAATCGCTGAGCCCTTCTTCTAAATGAATTCCTTTGCAGGATAGGAACGTTTTATTCACATGGTACATGTTTAACGATCTTTCCGCCAGCGGGCCAACGTACGACAAAGATTGCGATAACACCTTTCCGCCAATGGAAATAATATCGATCTTTTCTTTTTTGCTTAATTCCATGATAACTTTCATTGAATTGGTAATGACGGTGAGCGGCATATTGGGCAATGACTTTGCCATATACCACGCTGTTGTGCTTGCATCGAGGATAATTCTGTCGCCTTCTTTTACCCGCTTTGCCGCTTCATGCGCAATTGCTTTTTTCTCTGATACATTTGTGATGACCCTTTCAGAAAAATGAATTTCCGCTTCGTCTTCCTGTACGCTAATAGCGCCGCCGTGGCTGCGCAGCAGTTTGCTTTCTTTCTCCAGCTTTTCTAAATCACGCCGAATAGTTTCTTCTGTCACAGAAAAGATCTCACTTAATTCCGTCACGCGTATGCTGGACCGCTCGTTAACAAGATCCACAATTTTCTGATGCCTTTCTGCTACTAACATAGCTTCCTCTCCCATTTTTGTTTTTAAGTAAACGCACGTTATCTTTTGCTTTTTTCTTTTCCTGGCACGGTCAGCTTTCTCCACTGTCCGTTTTTTCCCATTTTTGTTCACTATTAATCCCGTTTACCTTTGTTTTATCATAACTTATTTTTGTTTGTTTTTGAATATTGTTTTTACTATTTCTTTTTATTCATAAAAAAACACCTTTCATTTTAATGGAAAGGTGTTGAACTGCGCAGTTACGTTTTGGCTGATAACTTGAATCCATGAATAATGGCGTCAATATCTTCATCCCGAATGCTGATAACTTCTCCTACATTCTTTACTTGAACAAGCGCTTTGGCGCTGTACTCGGCTACTTCAATCCGGTCAAAAACTTTTAATAAATGTTCCCCGGTTACTACCGCATAACCGTTTTCCACCAGGAGGACAGGGTTGTTTTCTGCCACTTTTTCCGCTACAGCTTCATAATGCCTGCTTCCTGTATCAAAAGGCATTTTCCCAATGTCTCTCAGCACCACGTAAGCTTCTGGAATGATATGAGTGTTATAGCTTGCTTTTGTAATAGCGTAAGCCATTAAATAAGGAGGCATCACAATCGCCGCACATGAAACTTCCGGGTGCTGCTCATAAATTTTTTCATGAAGTTCAAAAAATTCGCACGGCTCTTTTAATGCTTCGTGTTTTCCGCTTTTCATATAAACAATGTCACTGGCTGAAACAAGCTTTCGGTCTGCCAAAGCCGGGGTGATTAACATAGAGCCGTCTGACAACTTACATGACAGGCTCCCCATTTTGCCGGTAATTAACTTCCGGTCATACAAGCGCTGTAAAAACCGAACCATTTCATCACGGACTTGCGCTTCTTCTTCGGTTTGGCGGTGAGATTCTTTTGCGGCTACTTTTTTTAGTTCGTTTTTTGCTGCTTTTTCAAGTTGTTCCTTTGTTAGTTCAAAAGTTGTGCCAAGGGTATTGGCTTGTATTTCAATACAAGCCAAATGTTCAAGCATTTCAAACAGCTGAAATGCTTCATTGAGGTTTTCTGCCCCAACCACCAGCCCGTGGTTTTCCATAATCACAGCGTTTCCGCCTTTTGCAAACCGGGAAGCAATGTTTGCTTTTAGCGCTTCGCTTCCCGGAATGGCGTAAGCCGCAATATCAATTGATTCGGCCATGTGCTTGTATGTGTTAAAAAACAGCTTTGGATTTGGTTTTTTTCGCGCCATGCTAAATGAAACCAGGGCAGGCGGATGGGCGTGAACAATTGCTTTAATATCCGGGCGGGCTTCGTAAATCCCTTGATGAAAAGGGAGCTCGACGGAAGGAGCATGAATCCCTTCAACCGTTCCGTCTTTTTTTATCAGGATTTAGGCGAGAATACCCCCATCTTCAAATACGTGAAGGGCAAGGCCCAGTATGAAGTGGGGATGAATCGCCTTCGCACTAGGGATCGCTTTAGCGGTCTCGGTTGTCCGACTGTTCGAGTGCATATTGAATAAGGTAGATGATCGCTTGAGTACGAGTTGTAAAACCCTTTTTCTCTTTAAAATCATCAATTCGCTTTAAAAGTTCTTTTGGATAACGCATGTTTATTACTTGTGACATAACAGCCTCCTTGTGAATGAAAGTAATATACGATATAGTATCAGTATATCATAATAATACACAATAAGGAGGTGACTGTCTTGTCTAAAAAACACAAAGCGTATAAATTCCGGCTCTATCCAAACCTAGCACAAGCCACATTAATCAATAAGAATATTGGATGCAGCCGCTTTGTATTCAATCACTTTCTTGCTAAATGGAATGAAGCGTACAAAGAAACAGGGAAAGGATTGACTTATCATTCTTGCTCCGCTCAATTGCCGCAACTAAAAAAAGAATTCTTATGGCTAAAAGAAGTGGACAGTATTTCGCTCCAATCGTCTTTAAAGAATCTTGCGGACGCTTATACCCGTTTCTTTAAAAAGCAAAATAATATGCCTAAATTCAAGTCTAAAAAGAATAAAGTCCAGTCTTACACCACAAAACATACAAATGATAATATTGCTGTTTTGGATAAACATATTCAATTGCCTAAACTGGGACTTGTTCGCTTTGCGAAAAGCAGAGAAGTCGAAGGGCGTATTTTAAGCGCTACTATCAGACGAAACCCAAGCGGAAAATATTTTGTATCCATTCTTGCTGAAGCTGACGTGCAGCCGCTCCCAAAAACAGGTTCTTCCGTGGGTGTTGATGTGGGACTCAAAGACTTTGCCATTCTTTCAAATGGAACCACGTATAAAAACCCGAAGTTTTTCCGTTCACTTGAAAAGAAATTAGCGAAAGAACAGCGCATTCTCTCAAGAAGAAAAGAGCGGGCAATCAAACGAAAACAGCCGCTTGCGGAAGCCAAGAACTATCAAAAACAAAAGCTGAAAGTGGCTCGTATTCACGAACGAATCACGAATGCCCGAACCGATTACTTGCATAAAATCTCTACTGATATTGTCAAAAACCACGACATCATTGGTATTGAGGATTTGCAAGTATCGAACATGTTGAAGAATAAAAACTTAGCGAAAGCCATCAGTGAGGTGTCTTGGAGCCAATTCAGAACAATGTTGGAATATAAAGCAGAATGGTATGGAAAACAAGTATTTGTTGTCTCCAAAACATTTGCTTCTTCTCAGCTATGTTCGTGCTGTGGCTACAAAAATAAAGACGTTAAGAATCTCAACCTTCGTGAGTGGGATTGCCCTTCTTGTAGAACACATCATGATCGAGATATTAACGCAGGACAAAATCTTAAAAAGGAAGCGATAAGGCTTCTAACCGAAGGAAATTCGGGGCTAGCCTACTAAATAACTGGTGGTTACACTGGTGATCGTAGGAATCCCCCACTTCAAGCACCTCGAAAGAGGGCTAAGTGGAGGGTAATTCAAGCACATAATGTCTTGCACGGTTAAATTGCCTTTGTCTACGCCTGACGGGGTAATCCACATATCCCCTTTTTCATCAATTAAAGAAAGATTGCCTCCAGATATCGTGGTCATCTCAAATTTGTAAATCCGCTCCATAATGCTCACAATTTGTGCAGCCGGGTGCATATTTTTTTTCATTGGCTCATCCCTTTCATTTCCTGATGGCAAAACGCCGCTGATGCCGCAGCATCAGCAGCCATATGGGTCAGCCGCTTTTTCCCCTTAATGCTTTTAGCCCGTGCATAATGGTTAGCTGGCTGCGCCCGAAAAAGTCGTGAATCTGCAGGTAATATTGGTAAAGCTGTTCGTAAACGTCACTGTTTTCTTTTGAAGGGCTGATGATCGTTCCGGCGGTTTTCGCCATGTGGGCTGCAGCTTCCTCCAAAGAATCGTATCCTCCTTGGTTTTTTCCTGCCGCTGCCGCTGCGTAAATAGCCGCACCAAGAGCAACAATTTGTTCTGCATCTGCCACTTTTATTTCCCGCTTTAACACGTCTGCGTAAATTTGCATAAGCAGCTTGTTTTTCTTTGGCAGCCCTCCACAAGCAAACACCTCGTTAATTTCCACTCCCTGCTGTTCGAATGAATCAAGGATTTTTCTTGTCCCAAAAGCGGTAGATTCAAGAAGGGCCCGGTAAATTTCCTCCGGCCTGGTTGCCAGGTTTAATCCGATAATAGCTCCCGATAAATGAG
>JAPSKG010000070.1 GCA_031177795.1 Domibacillus sp. | reverse complement strand
GGAAGAGTTGGAAATGGCTTTTGATGCTAAAATTGGCTGTATTGTAGTAGATAATTTTCACGAATTAAATTTAATTAATGAAATCAGTAAATCACGAAGCCAAACAATGAAGATTTTGCTTCGCATCACTCCAGGAATTGAAGCTCATACACATGACTATATTTTAACAGGCCAGGAAGACTCAAAATTTGGCTTTGATTTAAACAACGGGCAGGCAGAAGAAGCCCTTGTTTTGGCGCTGAAAATGCCGTTTGTTGATGTGCTTGGGCTCCATTGTCATATCGGTTCGCAAATTTTTGAAACAACCGGTTTCACACTCGCAGCTGAAAAAATTATTGGAAAACTGGCAGATTGGAAAAAACGTTTATCGTTTGAATCCTCTGTATTAAACCTTGGTGGCGGCTTTGGGATACGATACACAGCAGAAGACGACCCGCTTGAACCTGCTGCCTATGTTGAAGAAATTATACGTAAAGTGCAAGAAGAAACAAAACGGCTTGGTATGATCATGCCGGAAATATGGATTGAGCCAGGCCGTTCTCTTGTAGGAGACGCTGGTGTGACTATTTATGAAACCGGCTCAGTGAAAGATGTACCGAATGTGCGCAAATACCTGGCTGTAGACGGTGGAATGAGTGATAATATCCGTCCGGCATTATATGAAGCAAAATATGAAGCTGTGTTGGCAAACCGTGTAAACGATCAAGTGGAAGAAACCGTATCAATTGCCGGGAAATGCTGTGAGTCAGGCGACATGCTTATTTGGGATTTGCCGCTTCCAAAAGCAAATACAGGTGATTTGCTGGCAATGTTTTGTACAGGTGCTTACGGCTACTCAATGGCGAATAACTACAATCGCATTCCCCGACCGCCGGTTGTTTTCGTAGAAAATGGCGAAGCAAGAATGGTAATCCGCCGTGAAACATACGATGACCTTGTAAAATTAGACTTGCCTCTTCAGCAGCCGCAAACAAATTAAAGGCGGAAGTAAAATGAACAACAACATTTTATTGCTTATTTTATTAACGTTTTTGGCATTTGGGTGGGGCCTGTATTACTGGCTTTTTATTGTAAATTAAAGGATGGCCCTTGCGGATGGAAGTCCGATTTAGTAAGATAATAGGCGTGGCGGTATCAAGCGGGTCAATCTTGCTAATTGAAGAGGGATTTTATATGCTGGTTCGATATAAGAAATCGTTTAAAAAAATTGCGATGGGTTTGCTTTCTTACATGCCCCGCGAAAAAGAGTTGCGAACGCTTAAAGAAACCATTGAGAGCTATGAGTCAGATGATGAGCGACAGCTCTATTTATGGAAAATAGATGAAGATATTGTCGGGGTCGTAGGAGTAGCTGTTAGCGAAGGCAAGGTTAAGGTTTTGCATATTGCTGTTAATCCTTCTTTTCGTGACGAAGGAATCGGAACAAAAATGGTTGCAGCTGTGACAAAGCTGTATTCAGATTATAAAGTTGCACCTGATGAAGCGACAATGCGTTTTTTTGAAAAATGCACAAAAGAAAGCCGGTAAAGAACGCTTATAGCGTTACTTTGCCGGCTTTTTTCAATGCAGAGGCAGATTCTCGAGCTTTTATAACTTCTGTGCGGTCACGCAGTTTATGTTTATGGGACAAAAAATATTCATTTGTTTCAGGCTGAAATGTTTCAGCAAACTGTGTAAGTTCTTTTTTTAATTGTTCATCCAAAAAAGGAATTTCAATGGGCTTAAAAGAAACTCCGTTTTGCATCTGACGAAGTGAACGCTCAATAACTGTAATAAGTTTATCAGGGTCTATGCCAAGACGAACCAGAGCAGCGGGCTTTTGGTAAAAGCAGTTTATTGCTTTTTGAGCCATTCGTAAAGCTCCGTTTAAATTGCCCCGGCGGTAATGATACAAAAAAACTGCCGATTGAATTAACCCAACCCAAACAGAATCACGAGTTCCATCTGTTTTTTTCCAGTGCTCTTCTAAAAGTTCATGGCACTCAAAATAATCATGGTCAATATGAAAATGTGCCAAAAATTCAAGGTAGGGCACAGGATAGTTGTACATTTATTTTCCCCCAGTCAGGTGGTCGGATTTAATTTAGTTTACCATAAGATGCTCATTTTCTCAATTAGAAACGCTGAAAGCAAGCTGAAAATGTACTATACTTTAAATTATGCGAAAAACGCAATCGGAAAACAGGAGAATAGACATGGAATATAAAGTGAAAATTGATTCGTTTGAAGGCCCGCTCGACTTGTTGCTTCATTTAATTAACCAATTGGAAATTGACATATATGATATACCCGCTGCTGAAATTACCAATCAGTATTTATCGTATGTAAATACAATGCAGCAGCTTGAACTTGATGTTGCCAGTGAATATCTGGTAATGGCAGCTACGTTAATTGCGATGAAAAGCAGGTCGCTGCTTCCTGATCATACAGAAGAAGATGATGAATTTTATGAGGAAGATCCGCGTGAAGAGCTGACCAGGCGCTTAGTTGAATATAAAAAATATAAGGAAGCGGCCGAGAAACTACATGTTTTAGAAGAAGAAAGGACAATGTTTTTTTCCCGCCCTCCTTCTGACCATTTGTTTGCTTCAAATGTAGAAGGCCCTCTTCATGTGTCGATTTACGATATGCTGGGAGCTTTTCAAAAAATGATGCGCCGAAAAAAGCTTGCCATTCCTCCGAAAGCAACTGTTCGTCGCGAAGAAGTATCTGTGGAAACAAGAATGAAAGCACTGCGGGAAAAGCTCCGATTCTCAAAAGAGCCCATGCTTTTTGAGGAATTATTTGATTCAAATGAGCGCAATGAGCTGGTTGTCAGCTTTCTTGCAATTCTTGAACTAATGAAGCAAAACGAAATAAAAATTTTGCAAAAAGGAAATTTTGCAAAACTTTATGTAATGTCTGGGGGAAATGAGAAATGACAAATGAAAGTATTATCGAAAGCCTTTTATTTGCGGCAGGAGATGAAGGTCTTACAGCCGGCCAAATCGCAGCGGTACTGGAAATAAGCGTACAGGACGTTCAAAGTTTGGTGGAGAAAATGGCTGAACTGCTCCGCAAAGATCATTCGCGCGGCGTCATGATTACCTTATATGGAGCAGAATACCGGCTGATGACAAAAAAGGAAAATGCAGAATTTATTCAAAAATTAGCTGAAAAACCATCTCCTAAAACCTTGTCACAAGCTGCACTTGAAACGCTAGCAATCATTGCTTACAATCAGCCGATCACGCGCATTGAAGTAGAGGAAATAAGAGGTGTGAAAACAGAGCGTCCCATTGCAACGCTAGCCGCAAGAGGATTAATTGAAGAAGCCGGCCGCGCAGATGCACCAGGCCGTCCGATCCTATATGTAACTACATCTGAATTTTTGGATGTGTTTCAACTTAAAGGCTTAAATGAACTTCCGCCGCTTTCAGAAGAAGAAGCTTCTGCACAGCAAGAAGCAGATCTTTTCTTCGGCCGGTTTGAAGAAGCGCTTGAAGAATAGTCATGTGGTTCGCTTCTTTTTCATATAGTGGTGAAAAAGGAAAGGAGCGGACAAATGAAAAAAAAGCTGTTGTTCGCCGCCATTCTCTGTGTTGGGCTGGCAGCTACTCCTACAGAAGCTTTTGCCCAGCCGTCTCTTTCCGCACAAAACGCTGTTCTTATGGAAATGGAAAGCGGGCGTGTTATGGTAGAGAAAGCACCGCATGAGCGAAGGCCAATTGCTAGCATTACAAAAATCATGACGGCTCTTCTTGCTATTGAATCAGGCCGTTTAAAAGAAAAAGTACCTATTAGTGACCGGGCACGCCAGGTGGAAGGGTCTAGTTTATATCTTGAAAAAGGGGACAGGCTGACACTGGAAGAACTTACCTATGGTTTAATGCTCCGTTCTGGAAATGATGCTGCGCTCGCTATCAGTGAATTTGTCAGCGGATCAACTGAGCAGTTTACTGTCTTGATGAATAAGAAAGCAAAACAAATAGGAATGAAAAACACTTCTTTTATGAACCCGCATGGCCTTCATGACCCAGGCCATTACTCTACAGCATATGATATGGCGCTTTTAACAGCTGAAGCAATGAAAAACGAGACATACAAAACAATTGTTTCAACAACGTTGTATAAAACGAAAAGCAAACCTGTCAGAGTATGGGAAAACAAACACCGGCTTGTTCGAAGCGGTGGAATGATTACCGGCGGCAAAACAGGTTATACAAAAAAAGCCGGACGGACTTTGGTAACAACAGCAGAAGAAAAAGGAATGGAACTGGTGGTTGTAACACTTAACGCGCCAAGTGACTGGTCGGACCATATGTCCCTTTTTGAAGAAGCGTTTTCTTCATATAAAAGAGTAGGCATTATAGGAAAAACCCCTTTTTCAATACCTGGAGAAAAAAATTTTTTTTATGCGAAAAACACGCTTTATTATCCAATGACAGACCAGGAGAAAAAAAGCGCTTATATCCGAGTGGTACTTGAAGGAAGAAAAAAAGGACAAGCTGAATTGTGGATTGAAGAAGAAAAAAAAGTGAGTGTGCCGATTTACCGCTCTAAAACAGAAACGCCATCTTTCTGGAAAAAACTGAAAAAGGAGCTGCCATCATGGTAAGTGCAGCTTTTGGTTTTTTGCTGCTGACAGGTTTTGTTTTTGCGATTGTAAACGGAACGATGGCTGATGTAAATGCCGCTCTTTTTCAATCAATGGGGCAGTCAATCGATTTAGCTTTGTCGCTTGCCGGTGTACTTATTTTCTGGACAGGCATTATGAAAACAGCAGAAGCATCCGGAATGGTAAAAGCCCTGGCAGGTACAGTTCAGCCATTGCTTCGCCGCCTTTTCCCTGAAATACCAGAAGGCCACCCTGTATTTGGTTATATTGCATCCAATATGGCCGCTAATTTTTTTGGGCTTGGCAATGCAGCAACTCCGATAGGTTTAAAAGCAATGCGTGAACTAAAAAAATTAAATGAAGAAAAAGAAACAGCAAGCCGGTCAATGATTACATTTATGGCTTTGAATACAGCAGCTGTCACGCTGATTCCTACAACCGTGATTGCCATCAGTTTAAAGCATGGAGCTGAAAATCCATCTGACATTATTTTACCGGCTCTTGTGGCAACTGTTTGTTCCTCTGTTTTCGCTGTTTTACTCGATCGTTATTTTGCCTGGAAAAGGAGCCGGCGATAATGGCTGTATGGCTTGTTCCGGCAATTGTTGCAGCGGTTATCGCTATTGGCCTTTATAAAAAAGTGAATGTGTATGAAACTCTGACAGACGGGGCAAAAGAGGGAATGCATACATGGGTTTCCATAGTGCCTCATCTTGTCATGATGATGGCTGCTGTAGCTGTATTTCGTTCTTCAGGAGCCGCTCAGTGGATTGCAGGATGGATTTCTCCTTTTACGTCAATGCTCGGGATTCCACCGGACGTAGTGCCTATTGCCATGATCCGGCCAATTTCCGGTTCGGCAACGCTTGCCATGCTTGATCAAATTATGCAAGAGCATGGTCCTGATTCGTATCCGGCAAAGCTGGCAGCAGTTATGCAAGGAAGTACTGATACGACTCTTTATGTCCTTGCTATTTATTTTGGGGCAGCAGGAATTAAAAAAACAGGCGATGCCTTAAAAATCGGGCTTTTGGCCGATGGAGCAGCTTTTCTTTTTTCAGTATTGGCAGTAACCTGGCTTTTATAGCCAGGTTTTTTTTGTTTTCTTTTCCTTTTCCGCTATTTGTGCCATAATGCTTAATGGATGAAAAGACAAATTTCTAGAGGTGAAAATAGATGGAACGATTGCAAAAAGTAATCGCGCAAGCTGGAATGGCATCGCGCAGAAAAGCAGAACAGCTTATTCAAGAAGGGAAAGTAACCGTTAACGGCAAGAAAGTAACAGAGCTTGGAACTAAAGTAGGATTGAATGATGACGTCCGAGTTGAAGGTGTGCCCGTTGAACGTGAACGAAAAGTGTATTACCTGTTTTACAAGCCGCGTGGGGTTATTTCGGCTGTAACAGATGATAAAGGCAGAAAAACAGTTGTCGACTTTTTTCCTGAAGTAGAAGAGCGTATTTTTCCGGTTGGACGGTTGGATTATGACACCTCCGGGTTACTGCTGTTAACAAACGATGGTGAGTTTGCCAACTTAATGACTCATCCGCGTTATGAAATGGATAAAACGTATATTGTTAAAACAGAAGGAATTGTTCAAAGACATTTGTTAAAACGTTTAATGTCCGGGATTAAACTGGAGGATGGAAAAACAGCTCCTGCCAAAATTAAAGAATTGTCCATTGATCGGAAAAAAAACCGGTCACTTTTGGAAATCACTATTCATGAAGGCCGCAATCGTCAAGTGCGCCGAATGTTTGAAGCAATTGGCCATCCGGTGCAAAAACTTCGCCGTGACCGGTTTGCCCATTTAACACTGCACGGGCTGAATGCGGGAGAATACCGTGAATTATCAGCGCATGAAGTAAAACAACTGCGCACTCTGGCTGAAACAGGATCTCTCCATTAAGTCATAAAACTGTCACATTAAAAAATCCTGCTCTTTTCTTCAAATGCAGGAACTAATGTTATAATGTACGTAGTTTTTCAAACATGCTGTATCGTTTATCGGCTAAGCTGGGGGTTAGCAAATGAATAAAAAGAAAAAACGGCTTTATATGCGTTCGGCCATTTTAGCTGTACTGGCCGGACTAGTTATTTATGCGCTTTATACAAATTTAACCAGGGAAACTCGGGGTAACCTGGAAGCAGGCGACAAAGCCCCTGACTTTTTGTTAACGGACTTAAACGGAGAAAAACACCGGCTTTCGGATTATGAAGGAAAAGGTGTTTTCTTAAATTTCTGGGGAACTTGGTGTGAGCCTTGCAAAAAAGAAATGCCGCATATGGAAAAGTTAGCGCAGGAATACAACGGCGAAGTTGAAATTTTAGCTGTTAATGTAGGAGAGTCACAGTTCCAGGTCAGCAACTTTGCTGATCAATACGGCCTAACGTTCCCAATTGCAATTGATTCGGGAAAAGAAGTGATGGACGCTTATGGGGTTGATCCTCTTCCAACAACATTCATGATTAAGCCAGATGGAACCATCGATCAAATTGTGATTGGCGGGCTTATTCAGGAACAGCAAGTGCGGGAGTTGTTTGAACGGGTAAAACCATCATCATAAAGGGAGTTTTCGTATGGGGAAAGTAAAGTGCGAATGCGGCCATGTTAACCCGAACGGCACGATTTTATGCGAATCGTGCGGCCGGGCTTTAACAGAAAAAGCGAAAAACGAAACTTTTGTAGACATGCGCTATGAAGGAAGTGCTCGCCGCTCGCAAACGTACAATAAAACAATCATTGACAAAGTGTGGAATTTCTTTTCTTCTGTAAAAGTAGGAATTTGGATTATTGTTTGCATTCTTGTTGCAGCTTCGTTTGGCACGATTTTGCCGCAGGAGTTTTATATTCCATCAAATATGCCGGCCGAAACGTATTATGAAGATGTTTACGGTACATTTGGAAAACTGTATTATACAATCGGCTTTCATGATTTATATAATTCGGTTTGGTTTAGTGCTCTTATTGCCGCACTTGGCGTATCACTTGTTATTGCCAGTTTGGATCGCGTTGTGCCTCTTTACCGGGCGTTAAAAAACCAGCGTGTGGACAGGCACGAATCTTTTATGAAAAAGCAGCGGCTTTTTGCTGAACAAAAAGGAACTATTCAACCAGGGGATCTGGAAAAAATACGTGCGGTCTTAGTAAACAAAAGGTACAAAGTAAAAGAAAAAAATGGTGCCTTGCTTGCAGAAAAAAACCGTTTTACCAGATGGGGCCCTTATGTGAATCATGTAGGACTGATTATTTTTTTGCTTGGTGCCATGCTGCGTTCTGTGCAAGGGCTGTACATCGATGAGCTGCTTTGGATCCGAGAAGGGGAAACATTGCAAGTTCCAGGGACAGACGGTGAATATTACATAAAAAACGAAGGTTTTACGCTTGAAAACTATCAGGCAGGCGAAGATCCGGAAGTATTCAATGAAGCCATTAACCGTGTAGGAACTGTTGCGAAAAATTACCAGACCGATGCCGTTTTGTACCGTGATGAAAAAAACGAGCTGCCAGGAGCAAAACCCGAATTAACCGAGTTGAAAAAAGACGATATTCGAGTTAATCAGCCGATGAAATTTGATCAGTTTGCCGTTTACCAAACAAGTTATCGCCAGGGTGAAATGAAAGCGATGCATTTTGCGTTAACTAATAAAAAAACAGGCAGGGAATATGGAAAAGTCGTTATTGATTTATTTGAACAACAAAAGCTTTATGACCTTGGTAACGGATACAAAGTAGAGTTGCTTGGTTATTACCCTGATTTTGATGGATTTACGGAAGAGGGGGAACCAACTTCAAAATCACCGCTGCCTAATAATCCTGCTTTTTTGTTTAATATGATTACACCGGAAACCCCTGCAGGAGAAGTTAGTTTTGCTCAAATTCAAAACACGATGGAGCCTCTTGGTGAAACAAAATACAAAATGTCTTTTAAAAACCTGGAAACGCGTGATGTTTCAGCTTTAACAATTCGCAAAGACTTAACACTTCCCATCCTGGCCCTGGGCGGCATCATTTTCATGATTGGGGTGATTCAAGGGTCATATTGGAATCATCGCCGCATTTGGATTCGGGAAAAAGAAGGGCAAATTTATGTAGCTGGCCATACAAACAAAAATTGGCACGGCTTAAAACGTGAAATTCAGCTGGTTTTGGCGGGGACAGCAATCCCGGAACCGATTGATAGACAAAAGGAGTAAGGGGGCAAAAGCTCAATGTCAGGTTTGGCAGGACTAAGCAGTACAATGCTTTATGCAGCTTTTCTTTTATATTTAGTTGCTACATTTCTTTTTGGCGGCTCTATTCGCCAAAAAGGGCTGCGTGACGGCGAAGGAATGAATCGATGGGGAAAACTCGCCATTACTGTGACAATAATAGGGTTTGCTTCACAGGTTGGTTATTTCTTTACACGCTGGGTAGCAGCAGGACATGCACCGGTCAGTAATTTATTTGAGTTTACAACTTTTTTTGGGATGATGATTGTTGGTGCGTTTATTTTAATTTTTTTCATTTATAAAACTGTGGTTCTTGGTTTTTTTGCTTTGCCCACTGCGATTATTATTATTGCTTATGCAAGCATGTTTCCGCGTGAAATAAGTCCGCTTATTCCCGCTCTTCAAAGTGACTGGTTGCATATTCATGTAACAACAGCAGCAGCCGGACAAGGAATTCTTTCGATTAGTTTTATAGCAGGAATTATTTATCTGGTTAAAAATATTGACCAGTCTGTTAGTACAAAAAAAACCAAATGGCTTGAGGCAATTATGTTTTTTATTGTATCAGTTATTGGGTTTATTGTGATTACCACAAGCTTTGCTGTAGCAGATTATAAAGCGCAGTTTGAATATGTAAACAAAGAAGGCGTCACAGCCAAACAAGAATTTAATGTACCGGCGCTTGTTGGTCCAAATAAAGGTGTTTTAACAGACACAAGCAAGATGGAACCTTTTGTTGAAGTACCGGCGTTTATCAATGCAAAAAAACTAAACACAGTGATTTGGTCGCTTGCAGCTGGATGTATTCTTTATTTAGCCATTCGGCTTATTGCAAGAAAGCGTATTGCTGCAGTTTTGCAGCCACTTGTTCGAAATGTAAATTCCGATTTGCTTGATGAAATTGGCTACCGCTCTGTTTTAATTGGATTCCCGGTTTTTACGCTTGGCGCGCTTATCTTTGCTATGATCTGGGCACAAATTGCCTGGACGC
>JAPSKG010000069.1 GCA_031177795.1 Domibacillus sp. | reverse complement strand
ATTTGGGCTATTTTTTCTTTTTCATAATGGAACAATGCCGCATTTACAGTAAGATCCCCCATTTCCGGGTCTGTTAAAGAAATGCCAAGTCGCTTTCCGCGTGTATCATTTTCAAAATGGTCGAGAATAAGGTGAAGATAAAAAGCCGATGCCGGATCGATTTGCTCTTTCACTAAAAAAGCTGCTAATAAAAGGGCTGCGTTCTGCCCATAGTCTGGTTCCATCGCGTGAGCAGATTTTCCTTTTAGTTCAAGAACCACTATTCCATTTTCAATGTAGTACGTGCCCTCTACATTATTTTCTTTCAAATATTCTTTAAAGTTTTGAAGGAAAAGGGTGTGATTTTGATTGATCCATAACGAGACAATCGCTTTATCAGGCACCATGTTAAAACGTGTTCCAGATTTAAACTTTTCAATTAAAACCGGTGCTTCTTTCCATGCAGGAACCTGAACATCCAGCTGGATATCCGCAATTCCTTTTTCCGCAAAGATAATAGGGAAATCAGCATCTGGAGCAAAACCTGCTTCTGGCATTTCTTCTGTTTCAAAATAACGATCCACACATTCCCAGCCGCTTTCTTCATCGGTTCCAATAATCATTCGAACCCGCTTTCCAAGTGGAATATTCAGTTCTTTAATGATTTTCATCGCGTAGTATGCCGCAATGGTAGGCCCTTTATCATCAATAGCGCCTCTTCCAAAAATTTTTCCAGATTCAAGCTCTCCGCCGAACGGTTCGTGCACCCAGTCGCTTCCAGGAGGTACAACGTCAACGTGGCATAAAATACCGATTAAACCTTCTCCCTTACCCATTTCAATATGGCCGGCTACATTTCCTGTATTTTTAACGGCAAAACCGTTTTTTTCTCCAAGCTCAAGCATATAGTCAAGTGCTTGCCGAACTTCCAGTCCAAATGGTGAGTCCTCTGTGCCTGTATTGCTTTTTACACTTGGTATTTGAATCAATTTTTGGAGATCCGCCGTAAAGTCGGCTTCCCTCTTTTTTGCTTCCTCTAGCCAATTAATCGTTTTCATTTGGATTCCTCCCTCTTATTTATTTTACATGGGATTAAGTCATCAAACCAAACTTTGAATAATTATTAATTGTTAAACCGCCTTTTATATTTGTTCTCATTTTTTGATTTAAAGCATACTATTTGTTAAAAAAGGGTAAACATACTGTAAATTCAGGTTTTTCTCTAGCAAAAAGGGCATAAATAAAGTACACTGTAATTGTCAGACACTTTGGACCTGCAAAAAGCAGATCACAAAGGCATTGCATATATACGCTGCATAGTTGGCCTTTGGTCCTTCTATTCTTTTGCAAAGGAGATGTCTGGAACAATTCAATTATAAAAAACTTGCTGTTGCCGTCTGTTGTTTTGCCTCAGGGAAAAAAGATGAGGGAGTGGTTCTGTGAAACCTACTACAAATCGCATGCTGACTCGCATTAAATCCATCTACATGTTTATCAAAGAAAATGGAACTGTGACAACGCAAGATATTGTAGATGAATTCGGTATCACCCCGCGCACTATTCAACGAGACTTAAATGTGCTTGCATATAACGAGCTTGTTTTTAGTCCAACACGCGGAAAATGGACAACAACAGAAAAAAAGGTTCGAATGACTTCATAGATTGTATAGTAAAACGGCTGTCCAAATTTGGACAGCCGTTTTTTATTTTCCTTTTACTAATTCGATTTCTTCTTCTGTTAATTCCCTGTATTCACCTAGTTCAAGTTCTTCATCAAGTACCAGCGGCCCCATGGAAAGCCGCTTTAAGTAAATAACTTCTTTATCGACCGCTTGAAACATCCGTTTCACCTGGTGAAATTTCCCTTCCGTGATGGTCAGCTCAATGTCCGATGTTTCCCCGCTTTCCAAAATAACAAGGTCCCCTGGCTTTGTTTTATATCCATCCTCTAGCTCTACACCGTTTTTAAACGCTTCTGTATCTTTTTCTGTTACCTGTCCTTTTATCCGGGCAAAGTATGTTTTTGGCACATGGTGCTTAGGAGACAATAATTGATGAGAAAGCTGTCCATCATTAGTAAGCAGCAAAAAGCCTTCTGTATCTTTGTCGAGACGGCCGACTGGATGAGGCTCAAAGTGTTTATGCGCCTCATCCAATAAATCCACAACTGTTTCATCTCGCTTATCTTCTGTCGCCGATACAACTCCGCCCGGCTTATTCATCATTAAATAAATAAACTCACGGTATTCTACCGGCTCATCAAACAGATGTATAAGATCTTTTTCCGGGTCAACCTGCAACTTGGCATCTTTTATCATTTTTCCATTGACGGTTACGCCGCCGCTTTTTAAAAGCTTTTTCACTTCTTTTCGGGAACCAATGCCGGAATTGGCAAGCATTTTGTCTAAGCGCATGATGTTATTCCTTCTTTCCAATTTACGCTTTTTTCAAGCGAAGTTTTTGTTTGATTTTATTGAGCCTTGAACCAAAAACTTGATCAAGCATTCCTGATTTCAAGCTGATAGCAAAGTATACAAAAGCTCCAGCTCCTGCACAAATTAAAACAATTGCCAAAGCAGATCCGGCTGTTTCCGGTGAAAAAACAAAAGACAGTCCTACATAAAAAATAATTACTACAACGGCCATTGCTGCATTAAACGCCGCAATTAAACCAATTTTCTTTGCCAGGGGTCGCAGCGAGTATCCCGCAAAAAAACGAATAACCATTAAGTTAATCACAATAGAAACCGTGTAGCCCAATGCGGTAGCGTAAACAGCACCATTTGTTTCAAACAACTTTATCAACGGAATATTCAGCGACAACTTCACTAAAATTCCAGACAAAAGGCTAAGCACAGTAAATCGCTGTTCATTAATTCCCTGCAAAACTGCAGCGGTTACCGAAAACAAAGCAAATAAGATTGCAACTGGCGCGTAAACCTGTAATACACTTGTTCCAAGCTCGCTATATTCATAAAAAACAGTGTACAACGGCTCTGCCAGCAAAGTCATTCCTACAGCCGCCGGGACTGTTAAAAACAAAAGAATTTCAAACGTTTGGTCAAGCTGTTTTTTAACAGTACTTTTTTCACCTTTCACAAATGAACTTGTTACCATGGGAACAAGCGTCATGGCAAACGCAGTGGCCAGTGAAACCGGGATAATAACAAGTTTCTGGGTACTAAAGTTTAATATACCAAACGCAGAAACTGCTTTGTCAGCAAGACCGATTTGAGACATAGCCCGCGTAAAGGTTACCTGATCAATCAACTGATAAAGAGGTATAGCAATACCAACAAACACAAAGGGGATTGCATATAGAACAATTTCCGAGTACATACTAACAAGCGAAACATCTGCTTGTCCTTTGTCGTTTTTCAACAATTCATCCAAGTATTTTTTTCGCTTAAAGAAATACCAGTATAAAACAATAAGGCCAAACACGGCTCCCACAAAAGCAGCAAAAGTTGCTACACTGATCGCTTCGGTCACAGAGCCGTCGAGTACGTGAATAACAATATAAGCTCCGCCAAGCAAAAAGATAATACGCGCAAGCTGCTCAACAACCGTAGATACAGCCGACGGTCCCATCGATTGATGGCCTTGAAAAAAACCGCGCGTTAAACTCATAAATGGCACGACAATAAGAGCGAAACTCACAGCACGTATGACGGTAGCTACTTCCTCAATTGTATAGGTTGTTTCTTTTCCGTTTAATGAAAGCTTTGCAAAAGCAGGTGCAAAAAAGAACATAACTGCAAATGCAGCAAATCCTGTTAACAACATCAGTACTAATCCTGACTTAAACAGTTTTCTGCCCACTGCGTATTCCTCAATCGCATTATATTTTGCAATATATTTTGATACAGCAAGGGGTACGCCGGCAGTAGCTATACTAATAAAAATTGTGTAAGGCACATACCCGTAGCTGTATAAAGCGGCTGCATCTTCCCCGCCAATAATACTGTAAAATGGAATCACGTAAAAAAGGCCGAGAAATTTTGAAATAAACGTTCCAAGCGTCAAAATGAACGTCCCACGTATTAAATTGGCTGACATAAATTAATCCCTCTTTTTATCTAAATAAACATCACTTGCTAGTGTACCTCTTTCCACAGTGTCTGACAATTTTTTTTGCCATCTGCTATAATAAACAAAGTTTGTACTGGAGGTGACCATATGTTTGATGTAATTGTTGTAGGAGGCGGACCAGCCGGGCTTATGGCCGCAATTGCGGCCGGCCGTTCTGGAGCACGCACACTATTAATTGATAAAGGCAAAAAACCAGGCAATAAACTGCAAATTTCAGGTGGCGGGCGCTGTAATGTAACCAACCGGCTGCCTGTAGAAGAAATTATCCGCCATATTCCAGGAAACGGGCGTTTCCTGCACAGCGCTTTTTCTGTTTTCAGCAATGAAGATATTATCCGCTTTTTTGAAAACCTCGGCGTGAAATTAAAAGAAGAAGATCACGGCCGAATGTTTCCTGTATCAGACCGGGCGCAAGATGTTGTGGAAGCTTTGCTTGGCGAGCTTAAAAGGCTGCATGTAAAAATGCAGCTTGAATCACCTGTTGCTAAACTTCTCATGGACGAAGAAAAAATAATAGGTGTTCGGTTAAAATCAGGAGAAGAAATTCGGGCAAATGCAGTTGTTCTTGCAACAGGAGGAAAAGCGGTTCCCCAAACAGGCTCAACAGGAGACGGATATCCGTGGGCTGAACGGGCAGGCCACACAATTACCGAATTGTTTCCAACAGAAGTACCTATCACATCTAAAGAGCCTTTTATCGTCAACCGGTCTTTGCAGGGACTGGCGCTTCGAGACGTTGCTCTGTCTGTTTTAAACAAAAAAGGCAAGCCGCTTGTTACTCATCGTATGGACATGCTGTTTACCCATTTTGGTTTATCCGGCCCTGCTGCACTGCGCTGCAGCCAATATGTTGTAAAAGAGTTAAAGAAAAATGGAGCACCTGTTTACGTTTCCATTGATTCGTTTCCCGATGGAAACGAACATGAAGCTTCCCTGGCCATTAGAAAGTTAATAAAAGAAGAGCCAAAAAAAGCAGTAAAAAACAGTTTTAAAAAGCTTATGCCGGAGCGCTATGCTCACTTTTTACTTGAAAAAGCTTCTATCGATCTGGATCTTCCCTGTATGCAAATGTCAGAAACAGCTGTTCGTGAACTTGCTTCTTTAATGAAGTCGTTTAAAATAGCCGTAACTGGAACCCTGCCGATTGAAAAAGCATTTGTAACAGGCGGCGGTGTTTCTGTAAAAGAAATTGAACCAAAGACCATGGCCTCTAAAAAGAAAAAAGGGCTTTTTTTCTGTGGAGAAATTATCGATATTCATGGTTACACGGGCGGGTATAATATAACAGCAGCACTGATCACCGGCCATATTGCCGGTACAAATGCTGCTGCCTGTAAATAAAAAAACTGTGCGGAACAAGTCCGCACAGTTTTTTTAATTTTTCGCTGCTGTTTCCCCTGTATATTCAAGCATACCGCCTGTCATGTTAGTTGCTTTAAAACCATTTTGAATCAAATAACGCGATACGTTTTCAGAGCGCATGCCCGAACGGCAAACAATAATATAATTTGTTTCTTTGTCGAGGCGATCCAGGTTTTCAGGAATTGTTCCCATCACAATATGCTCTGCCTCTGGAATCATGCCCTGCGCCACTTCTTCTTCTTCGCGAACATCTATTAATGCGATTTTCTCGCCTTTTTCAAGTTTTTGGCGAACTTCTTCTGCTGTAATTGTTGGAATCATTTTTATTCCCCCTTAAACTTAGTTAGCTACAATGTTGACTAGTTTTCCAGGCACAGCAATCACTTTACGGATGGTTTTGCCCGCTAATTCTTCTTTGAATTTCTCATCAGAAAGAGCAATTTTTTCCATTTCTTCCCGCGTTGCATCTTTTGAAACCATTAGTTTCACTTTTACTTTTCCGTTCAACTGCAGCACAATTTCCACTTCGTCATCGATAAGTTTTGCCTCATCGAATGCCGGCCATGCTTCGTAAGTGATTGTTTCTTGATGGCCCATTTTTTCCCACAGTTCTTCTGCAAGATGCGGCGCTAACGGAGAAACCAGTTTCACAAAGCCTTCTGCAAATTCAACTGGAATTGTTTCAGCTTTATTTGCTTCATTCACAAACACCATCATTTGCGAAATTGCCGTATTAAAACGCAGGCCTTCATAATCTTCCGTTACTTTTTTCACTGTTTGGTGATACACTTTTTCAAGAGCTGTGTCTGTGCCTTTTACTTTCGGCGACAACGTGCCATCCTCGGTTGCAAACAAACGCCAGATTCGATCAAGGAAGCGGCGTGCTCCATCAACCCCTGTTGTGCTCCAGGCAATCGATGCTTCAAGAGGCCCCATAAACATTTCATATAAACGAAGGGTATCTGCCCCATGGCTTTCCACAATTTCATCCGGATTTACTACGTTTCCTTTTGACTTGCTCATTTTTTCGTTGTTTTCACCAAGAATCATGCCCTGGTTAAACAATTTCTGGAATGGCTCTTTTGTGTGGACAACTCCAATATCGTACAGCACTTTATGCCAGAAACGCGCATATAGCAAATGAAGCACTGCATGTTCGGCTCCACCGATATAAATATCAACTGGCAGCCAGCGTTTTAACAACTCTTTATCTGCCAATGCTTCTGCATTATGCGGATCAATAAAGCGCAGATAATACCAGCAGCTGCCCGCCCATTGCGGCATTGTATTTGTTTCACGACGTCCTGTTTTTCCTGTTTCCGGATCTACTACATTTACCCATTCTTCAATAACAGCAAGCGGTGATTCACCGGTGCCGGACGGACGAATTTCCTTTGTTTTTGGCAGAATAAGCGGCAATTCTGATTCCGGCACTGCTGTTGTTGTTCCATCTTCCCAGTGAATAATAGGAATTGGCTCTCCCCAGTAGCGCTGGCGGCTAAACAGCCAATCACGAAGGCGATAGGTTACTTTTTTGTTTCCGATTTTTTCTTTTTCAAGCCAGTCGATCATTGCTTTAATGCCGTCTTCTTTATTTAAACCATCAAGGAAACCTGAGTTCACATGTTCTCCATCACCTGTATAAGCTTCATTATCAACATTTCCGCCCGCTACAACTTCTTTAATTGGCAAATCAAATTTTTTCGCAAATTCATAATCTCGTTCATCATGTGCAGGAACAGCCATAATAGCACCTGTTCCGTAAGTAACCAGCACATAATCCGCAATCCAAATCGGCATTTTTTCACCGTTAACAGGATTGATTGCATATGCACCAGTGAACACACCTGTTTTGTCTTTTGCCAAATCAGTACGCTCAAGGTCGCTTTTTGACTTTACCTGGTCTACATACGCTTCCACTGCCGCTTTTTGATCTGCAGTTGTAATTTTTTCAACAAATGAATGTTCCGGCGCCAAAACAGCGTATGTTGCTCCAAATAATGTGTCTGGACGTGTTGTAAAAACCGTAAATGTTTCACTGTGACCATCAATTTGGAAAGTCACTTCTGCCCCTTCCGAACGGCCGATCCAGTTACGCTGCATGTCTTTAATGCTTTCAGGCCAATCAAGTTCCTCTAAATCTTCAAGCAAACGATCGGCATATGCTGTAATTTTCAACATCCACTGACGCATCGGGCGGCGTTCTACCGGATGTCCTCCACGCTCAGATTTTCCGTCAATTACTTCTTCATTCGCAAGCACTGTGCCAAGTGCCGGACACCAGTTCACTGGCACTTCATCCACATAAGCAAGGCCCTTTTTATAGAGCTGAAGGAAAATCCACTGTGTCCATTTATAGTAACCAGGATCCGTTGTATTAATTTCACGGTCCCAATCATATGAAAACCCTAATGATTTGATTTGGCGACGGAAATTATTAATGTTTTGCTCTGTAAATTCTGCAGGGTCGTTTCCTGTATCAAGCGCATATTGCTCCGCAGGAAGACCAAAAGCATCCCATCCCATTGGATGAAGCACATTAAAGCCTTGCATACGTTTAAAGCGACTTAAAATGTCCGTTGCGGTATAACCCTCTGGATGGCCAACATGAAGTCCTGCACCGGATGGATAAGGAAACATGTCAAGCGCGTAAAACTTTGGTTTATCCGAATCGTTGTTCATTTTAAAAGTTTTATTTTGCTCCCAGTAGTTTTGCCATTTTTGCTCAATTTGTTTATGATCAAAATTCATTGTTGAACCTGCCTTCCATCTTATGTACTAATGTGATCGAGGACTTATTTTGCCGCAGCCTGCGGCAACGTCTTCGCAGCCTTTGTCCTGTAGGCCTAAAAAAACTCCCGCCCCGGAAAATGGGACAGGAGAGATCGTCTCTTCCCGTGGTACCACCCAATTTTGAATGTAGGCCCGACGGCTTTCTGCATTAATCATTATCTCCCATTTTAAGAAAACTTCTTGCAATATGCAAGCGCATTTTACCGGTGCTCTCGTTCATGTTAAAATTTGAAGCGGGCAGCAAAGTGAAAAAGCAATGGTTGAAGGAATATTTTTTAGTTAACCTTAATCGTGCTATTTAGCCTTAACAGCCTGCTGTTCCTGCTTTTCTGTTAAGAAGATGGTTACTGTTCTAGACAGGACAAAGGAGGAAATGATTATGAAAAATCCGTTTCAACACGCCAGTGACGATAAACGGTATCATACATGGAACTACCATTTGCGCCAGCACTTTGGCCATAAAGTATTTAAAGTTGCACTTGATGGAGGCTTTGACTGTCCTAACCGGGACGGCACCGTTGCCTTTGGGGGCTGCACATTTTGCAGTGCGGCCGGTTCAGGGGATTTTGCGGGTAACCGTGTTGACCCTCTTGAAAAACAGTTCCACGATATTAAACTGAAAATGCATAAAAAATGGAAGCACGGCAAGTATTTAGCTTATTTTCAAGCTTACACAAACACGCATGCCCCGGTTGATGTATTGCGTGAAAAATACGAAACTGTTTTAAAACAAAATGATGTAGTCGGATTATCGATTGCAACCCGTCCAGACTGCTTGCCTGATGACGTTGTTGAGTATCTAGCAGAACTAAATGAACGCACGTACTTATGGGTAGAGCTTGGCTTGCAAACCGTACATGAAAAAACAGCCCGCATTATTAATCGCGCACATAATTTTGAGACTTATATAGAAGGCGTTGAAAAACTCCGCAAACATAATATACGCATTTGTTCGCATCTTATTAATGGCCTGCCGCTTGAAACAACAGATATGATGATGGAAACGGCTCAAGCCATTGCCAGCCTTGATGTACAGGGAATAAAAATTCATTTGCTTCATTTGTTAAAAGGAACGCCGCTTGTAAAACAGTATGAAAAAGGTTTGCTGGACTTTTTATCAATGGAGGATTACGTAAAATTAGTAGTTGACCAACTTGAAATCCTGCCTCCAGAGATGGTTGTTCATCGAATAACAGGAGACGGTCCTATTGAACTGATGATTGGCCCAATGTGGAGCGTAAGCAAGTGGGACGTGCTAAATGCGATTCATAAAGAAATGTTGCGCCGTAACACATGGCAAGGAAAGCATTATAAGGGAGCTGTTGTGACACCATGACACTTGATGGAATTTTGCCTTTTGCCCGATCCTTGCTTGAAAAAGCAGTTTCAGAAGGCAGTGCTGCTGTTGACGCAACCGCTGGAAATGGGCATGATACTCTTTTTTTAGCCCGCCTTGCCGGTGAATCCGGCCATGTATTTGCGTTTGACATACAAGAACAAGCGATGAAAAAAACAGCTGAACGCCTGCAGCAAGAAAACCTTTTAAATCGTGTTTCCCTGTTCATGGCCAGCAT
>JAPSKG010000068.1 GCA_031177795.1 Domibacillus sp. | reverse complement strand
TCACACCCGTTCCCATCCCGAACACGGCAGTTAAGCTCTTCAGCGCCGATGGTAGTTGGGGGTTTCCCCCTGTGAGAGCAGGACGCCGCCAGGCAAACCAAAAGAACAGCAGCCGCTGTTCTTTTTTTATGCTCATTTTTAAACCATGACAATAATTTTATGCTTTTTCAGGCTTTGTTAAGGGAAAAATCCAAATCGCAAGAAAAACAATGGAGAAGTAAAGGGCTTTTTCAATAAAAAAAGCCAAAACCTTTTTACAGGTTCAAGCTTAAATAAAGGTTTAAAAAACAATATTGTGACCGGCCTTCTTCAAAACAAGATCAGCTTTTTGTATTCCTGTTTTTACATAGTTTAAAATATCCCTATTATTTGTTTTGAAGCAGTGCCTTGATGCGAAAGCCAATACGGAGACATAACGTTTCTTCCGGGTCTTTTAAGCTCCGGCCAAGCAGTTCTTCACATTTTTCCAAACGGTAAATCACTGTGTTGCGGTGAATAAAAAGGCGTTTAGCCGTTTCAGACAACTGGCAGTGTGATTCTAAATAAACTGATAGCGTGTGCATTAAAACATCATAATCTTTTTTTGGTTCTTTCACTAAAGCCTGAAAAGTATTTTGATAAAATCGTTCCAGCTGTTCATGGGGTATCATACGCAATATTTCCGGTACTTCTTTTGGCTGATAAGACTCAATAAATTGTTTGTTGCCAAGCATCGTACCATAATAAAGCGCGTCAGCTGCTTCTTTATAGGCCTCAGGAATATGAAGAAACTGTTCAGCATAGTGACTAATGCCAAAAGAAATAGTTTTATTGAAAAGCGGGAAAACGGCGCTTTGGACATGTTTCAAAAAAGATAAAAAATTGGCTTCACTATCACTCCAGTTACCTTTTATTTCCATCATAAGGATATACGTTTCATCAGCGTCAAACAAATGTATCTTATTATCAGATGCTTGAATTTCTTCTTCAATCGTATCGAGAATAAGATCTTTTTCGGATTGATACTCCATAATTGAAAGGCTTTTTTCTATGTCATCAATTTTACCAACCGCACATAAATAACGCCGGTCACCAAAAAGGCCAATTTCTTTTGCCCGATTAAGAACTTCTTCAGCTGAAGAAAAAGTGCCATTAACAAAGTTGATAAAAAATTCGTTTTGAAGGCGCTGTGTTTTTTGTTTAAGTGCATTTTCTTTCATTAATTCAAAGGCTATAACGTTTGCAGCTTGTTCAACTGTTAAAATTTCAGCCCGATCAGTTGGCGGTATAAAGCGGTGAACAGCCAGATAGCTGTACTGTTTTTTATGAGTGTATACTGGAAAAAGCGTAAAAGCTTCCCGGTATTCATTCAAGAGTGAAAAAGTGATAAAACCAGACTTTGGCAAATAATGAGAAACGCCAGTAAATAATGAATGGGAACTTTCTCGTCCAGCTCCTGCCCCATAGAGTGGGCGTAATTGATGATTTAAGAGGGTTACCTGGCTATCCATTAACAAAGCAAGGCTTTCAAGAATTTTATCAAGGCCCTGGCCGTTTACAATAAGCTTTGTAAATCGCTGGTGGGTTTCCATAGCTTGATGAAGTTCGTTTGTTCTCGTATCTAAAATAAAGCTAAGAGACTGATTTACGATGTCTCCCAGTGAAGTGTCTATGGGAATGTCTATAATAGGTATATTTCGATCGTTGGCAAGCTCAATTGCTTCTGGTGGAAGTTCTTTTAAAAATCGTTTTGTTTTAATACCAATACCAGCGCATCCATATTTTTGCATCCCTTTAATTAATTCTAGTAAAGAAGAAAGATCATCTTTAAAGTGAAAAGCAGTAGTGACCAGCAATTCATTTTGCTTTAAATATGAGATAATATCAGGTGCATCCATCATATTTACGGTATTTACTTCATGATCCAACCCTTTAGAGCCGGCAACAACAGAAGCGCCAGCAAATACCGGCAGATTTAGTAGTTCTTGTAAGAGCATTGTAATCTCTCCTGAAAAGTTCATTTTAGATAATCTTTTAGTTAAATTAAACAATAAATCCTTAAAATATTCTACATTTTTATGAATGTTTTTCGCATTCGCTTCTATTAAAATAAAAAGGACAGTAGAAGAGCGGAGGGACAAAAGAATGATTAAAGCTGATTCACCTGCTTTGTTGAACCAGGCAGAAGAAATGATTGAGTGGCTGTCTTCATACGGCAGAACGGAAAACAACGGTGTAACTCGTCTTTTGTATGATGAAAAATGGCAAAAAGCCCAGCAAGCATTAAAGGGGAAAATGAAAGAAGCCGGTCTCGCTCCATACTTTGATGATACAGGTAATCTATATGGACGACTTGAAGGATCTGAAAAAGAATCATCTGTTATTTTAACAGGTTCTCATATTGACACAGTAATGGATGGCGGAAAATACGATGGTGCATACGGAATTATTGCTGGTATTATCGCCTTAAACTTTTTATCCAAACAATATGGCCAGCCCAAAAAAACACTTGAGGTCGTATCGCTTTGCGAAGAAGAAGGAAGTCGTTTTCCTTTAACATACTGGGGTTCTGGAAATATCACAGGCCTTCGTAAAAAAGAAGATATAGAAAAAGCCAAAGACACAAACGGCATTGCATTTAATGATGCTATGAATAAAGCTGGTTTCGGACTCGGGCAGTATGCAGAAACAAAGCGAAACGACCTTAGCTGTTTTATTGAGCTGCATGTGGAACAAGGCGAAGTGTTAGAGCGGGAAAACAAAGCCGTTGGTGTTGTTAGCCATATTGTTGGTCAACGCCGCTATAACGTGACGATAACCGGGGAAAGCAATCATGCTGGAACAACGCCAATGCCGTATCGAAAAGATGCTGTTAGCACAGCAGCTGAGCTTATTCACCATTTAACTCAAAAAGCAAAAAAAACGGATCCAGCATTTGTTGCAACAGTAGGAAGAATGGAAGTAACACCAAACATTCCGAATGTAATTGCGCGCGAAGTTACGTTTTCTATTGATATTCGCCACAGTGAAGAAGCGTTGCTAGAAGCTTTCAGTACAAGTGTTTTTGATGAATTTAAACAAATTTGCGAGCAGCATCAAACAAAAATCCATATTGAAAATTGGATGAAGGAACAACCAGTAAAAATGTGTGAAAAGCTAAGCGCTATTTCAACGGCTATTTTGGAAAAAGAAAATATTCCATATAAAGTGATGACAAGTGGCGCTGGCCATGATTCACAGGTGTTCGGGCAGTACTTGCCTACATCACTGCTTTTTGTGCCAAGTCATAAAGGCATTAGTCATTCACCATTTGAACATACTGAAGCCGCCGATTTGGAAAAAGGCATTTTACTTTTAATTAAAGTCCTGCATAATTTAGCTTACTGAGGAGGAACTCAAAATGACAGTTTATCGTGAATTAAATACACCTTTGCGCACTATTATGACACCCGGTCCTGTTGAAGCAGATCCTAGAGTATTGCGTGCAATGAGCACACCAATTCTTGGCCAGTTTGATCCAGCTTTTACTCATATAATGAATGAAACAATGGAAATGCTTCGCCAGGTTTTCCAAACAAAAAATCAGTGGGCTTTCCCAATTGACGGTACATCACGTTCTGGTCTTGAAGCAGTTTTAACAAGTGTAGTAGCGCCAGGGGATAAAGTGTTAATTCCTATCTTTGGACGCTTTGGTCATTTGCTGACAGAAATTGCTGAGCGAAACGGTGCGGAAATCCACACAATGGAAACAGAGTGGGGTCAAGTATTTGATCAGGATGAAATCATTGAGGCTTTAAAGCGAGTTAAGCCAAAAGTGCTTGCAATTGTACACGGGGAAACGTCAACTGGATGCATGCAGCCTCTTGATAAAATTGGAAAAGCCTGCCGTGAATTGGATATTCTTTGTATTGTTGATGCAGTTGCAACAATTGCGGGAACAGAAGTGAAAGTAGACGAGTGGCAGCTTGATGCGGTTATTGGTGGAACACAAAAGTGCTTTTCAGTTCCTTCCGGTATGGCGCCAATCACATTCAATGAACGAGTAAGCGAAATTCTTGCTTCACGGAAAAAAGTAGAAAGAGGAGTGCGGACTGCTGAAGACTCAGTGAATGTTGCGCATCCTATTCAAAGCAATTATTTTGACTTAAGCCAGTTGCAGGATTATTGGGGCCCGCGCCGCCTTAATCATCATACAGAAGCAACATCTATGCTTTACGCGCTGCGCGAAGGGGCTCGAATTGTTCTTGAAGAAGGTTTGGAAGAGCGCTTTGCCCGTCACCGCCTTCATGAAAAAGCAATAATGGAAGGAGTAAAAGCGATGGGGCTTACTCTTTTCAATGAGGTACCATGGAAGCTGCCGATGGTTACATGTGTAAACATTCCAGAAGGAATTGACGGAGAAGCGGTTCGGACAATGCTGTTAGAACAATTTGGAATTGAAATTGCCAGCTCATTCGGGCCTTTGCATGGGAAAATTTGGCGTATTGGCTCTATGGGCTACAGCTGCCGAAAAGAAAATGTAATGTTTGTTTTGGCAGGCCTTGAAGCGGCACTTATCCGTCATGGGGCTACTGTTCAAAAAGGAGAAGCTCTACAAGCAGCTCTTAAAGTATACGAGTCAGCAGTTGCTGAACAACAAATGATTTAATAGTGAGCCGGCTCTTATCCAAGTTTGTCATGTGGGCGAGCCGGCTTTTTAACATTTAGTATAATAAAAGCAGTGCCGTCATAGCCGGCCTGCATTTTTGGAAAGAGGGTGGAAACATGCGGGAATGGATAAGATTGAAGCATTGGACAGCCGGTCTTCAATGGCTGTTTTTCCTTTTTACCAATACGGTTGTTATCCCAATTACGCTCGGAAGTGCATTTCAACTAACACCAGAAAAAATATTATCGCTTCTTCAGCTTTCCTTTTTCTTTACAGGAGCGGCTTGCATTATTCAAGCGCTGCTTGGCCATCGCCGCTCTATAATGGAAGGCCAGTCCGGTCTTTGGTGGGGAGTTATACTAAGCTTGTGCTATTTAGCGCCTGCGCAAGGAATTTCTCTTTCAGTACTTGGGGGCAGCATTTCAGCAGGGATCATTATTTCAGGGATAATCACCATGCTGATAGGATTGTCTGGTTTGTCACCATATGCAGCAAAATGGTTTAATGCGGGTGTTATGGCAGTTTTTACTTTTTTGCTGGCCGTTCGGCTAAATACCATTTTTTTAAAAGGAATGCTTGGAATTCCTTTTAGTGCTTTGGAAGCATCACCTCAAATTGATGGACCGGTGTTTTTATTGTCGTGTGCTGTAGTGCTTCTGACTATTTTTCTTAGTGTGAAAGGGCGTCACAAAATCAGCAGGTATTCGCTTTTAATCGGCATCATTGCCGGCTGGGTGGTTTATGAATTGCTGTTTAAATCAGGGAAAAAAGAAATCAGCACAACGGGTGAAGCAGATGTTGGAGTGTTTCTTTTAGGTGAGCCGGCTTTTGACATTGGCATTATCGTAACAGCGGTAATTGCAGGTATGTTAAATTTATCCAATACTTTCGGAGCATTAAAAGGCACAGATGAATTATATAAAAGCCAAACATCCAACCAACAATACCGTCGATCGTTTACCATTTCAGGAATTTTCACTGTTATCTCTGGCTTATTCGGCATGGTTCCATACGCACCATATGTTTCTTCTATCGGGTTTTTAAGCCAGACTCGTATTTTAGAACGCCTGCCGTTTATTCTTGGAGGCCTTATGTTTATCGTAATGGGAATTATTCCTGCAATCGGCAATTTGATGGTGAAAATGCCGCTAAGCGTCGGAAGTGCTGCTCTGCTTGTCGCATACATGCGCTTGCTTCAAACATCACTCAGTTATTTTGCTCAAATTGATATGACACCAGCTAACTTGTACCGTGTTGCAGTACCGCTGTTTATCGGCATCATTTTTATGTTTTTTCCAGTAGAATATTTTATGTCTGTTCCCGCTTTTATTCGTCCGCTGGTCAGCAATGGACTGCTTGTCGGAATTTTATTAGCGCTTTTTTTGGAAAACATTCGATTTGAAAATCGGCGACTGGATCGCAGAACAGAGCAAACGCTTTAATGAATGAGGGAGGCAAAGCAAAATGGATAATCAGGGGAATGCATTTGTAAACAAAGAAATTGAGCTTGCACCAGCGGGTTCTGGCAAATTAAATAACCGGACTTTTGCAGTAAAAGATGTTTTTGAAATAAAAGGCTATACATGCAGCGCGGGAAATCCGGACTGGCTTCGGACACACGAACCAGCCAATAAAACAGCACCGGCCATTACACAGCTTTTGAGCCAGGGGGCCATGCTAACAGGAACTGTCCAAACGGATGAGTTGATGTACAGCTTAAACGGTGAAAATGCACATTATGGCACGCCGGTAAATCCGAAAGCTCCAGATCGTATACCGGGAGGGTCTTCAAGTGGTTCCGCTTCAGCCACTGCAGCTGGATTTGTTGATTTTTCGCTTGGAACAGATACAGGCGGTTCAGTGAGAATTCCATCTTCTTATTGCGGTTTGTACGGTATTCGCCCAACACATGGTGCAGTAGATATAAGCGGCGTTATTCCGCTGGCAAAAAGTTTTGACACAGTCGGCTGGATGGCCCGGGATGCAGGCCTTCTTGCTCAAGTAGGTGAAGTATTGCTTCCTGATTCAACAGCAAGCGGTTCTTTTCAACGCATATTGATTGAGGAAATGGCATGGGCACTACCAGATGCAGAAACCGCAGAAGCGCTCTCAAGCTTGCTGCCAGCGGTGAAAAGCCACGCACAGGAATATCAACAAGTTCAAGTGGCAGAAGAAGGATTAGCTTCATGGACAAGCGTATTCCGAACAATTCAAGCACTGGAAATTTGGGAGCAGCATGGCTCTTGGATCACAAAAGAGCAACCTGCTTTTGGACCGGGAATTGCCGAGCGTTTTCAGATGGCCGGAGCATTAAAGAAAGAAGATTGCCAAAGCCAATTTAACCAGTGGGAAAAAATTCGCCAGCAAATGGATCAGCTTCTTGAAGATGATGCATTGCTTATTATCCCAACTGCACCAGGCCCTGCCCCGCTTTTGAACCTGCAAGGGGAAAAAGCTGAACACTACCGGGCAAAGGCCATGCAGTTAACTTGTATTGCTGGTCTTGCCGGGTTGCCTCAAGTAACACTGCCGCTTACTGAAGTAGGAGGTCTTCCAGTTGGTTTGTCGATTATAGCTGGACGAAACCAAGACAAACGGCTTTTGGAATGGGCTGCATCATTTGCTGAAAACTGCCGGGAAAAGGGGACGCAAAAATGATATTAGCTACTGTGCAAATTGATAACATAGAGAACGCTGCTGTTATTGAAGGAGATTTTGTTTTTTTGATCAGCCAGATAAACGAAATGGCCGGAAAGCAATGGAAGGAACAACTGCTTTCTCTTTTGCAAGAAGGAGAACTTGATGAGATCAAGGCATGGTATAAGCAAGAAGGAAAATCATTACTTCAAACACAAAAGGGTTTTCCGGTAAAACAAACGTCTTTTGCCCCGTTGTACCGCCATCCTGAAAAAGTATTCGGGGTTGGAATGAATTACATGGAAAAAGCGTTGGAGCTATCCGGAAAGCCGCCGGAAGCAGAACCTGTTATTTTTATGAAACCCAACTCAAGCTTGATCGGCCCTGATGAAACAATTAAAATACCTCCGCAGTCCCCAAATGTAGCTGGTGAAGCAGAGCTGGCAATTGTTATCGGGAAAAAATGCAAGGATGTAGAAGAAACAGATTTTTCTCATGTTGTTGCGGGTTTTACGACTAGTTTAGACATGACGGCAAAAGATATTCAAAACCAAAACCCCGTCTTTTTGCAACGAGCAAAAAGCTTTGATACGTTTTGCAGTTTTGGTCCCTATTTTGTTACAGAAGACGAATTTTCCGATTTAACTACCGTAAAAGTTGAAACAGTTTTAAACGGGACTGTTTACCATGAAAACAGTATTGCCAACATGATGTACCAGCCTTCATTCATCGTGTCTTTTTTCTCAAAAATTATGACTCTTCAACCCGGGGACATTATTTTAACAGGCACTCCAGGATCAGTTTTAATCCGTGACGGAGATTTATTGGAATGCCGGGTGACCGGTTTTCCAGCGTTAATTAATCCAGTAGAAAACAGCAAATAAAACAAAGTTGTTTTGAAAGCCCGAGGTATACCGGGCTTTTCGAAACAGCTTTTTCTCATGTGGAAGAAGTTAATGGTGGATCAACAAGATTTCGATCATCAAATTAGGCGTTTTATACAAAAAAAAAAGTAAAAAACCACAAATCTTCTAATGAATAAAAAATATGAATATTATAAACTCTAATTAAACGAATATTTATGTAATAAAATGTTACATAAATTAGAAATATTTGGTTACATATTGTTTAAAATAAAGTTATTCTATATAAAGATAGAATAGGGCTGATAGTATGGCGGAAGGTATGAGCATAACTGCCGTTTAGTGCTTGAAAGCGTGTGTTCCTGAGTGAACGAATGTAAAAAATAATTTTATAAACATAAAAAACGGGGGGAAAAAGATGACACGGTTTGATCTCATTATTTATAATGGAAACGTTGTTCTTCCAGAGGGAGTTAAAAAAACAAACATTGGAATTAAAGATGGAAAAATTGCGGCTATTAGTGAAGAGCTTTCAGGAGGAGCAGATCGTACTATTGATGCGAAAGGGCAATATGTTTTTCCAGGTATGATTGATGTTCATGTTCATTTTAGTGATCCAGGGCGCGATTATTGGGAAGGGTTCCATACAGGCTCTCAAATGATGGCAGCTGGAGGCTGTACTACATACTTTGACATGCCTTTAAATGGAATTCCTTCTACTGTCCATAAAGAAGCTCTTTTTGCTAAGGCGGAAAAAGGAAATGAAAAGTCTTATACGGACTTTGCTCTTTGGGGAGGGCTTGTTCCTGGAAATGAAGCTGATTTGCCGGAGTTAGCAGAAGAAGGAGTTATTGGTTTTAAAGCATTTTTGTCAACAACTGGAAACAAAGAGTTTGAAAACGTCGATGACTTCACTTTATTAAATGGCATGAAAATCATCGCTGGATTAAACAAAGTGCTGGCACTTCATTCTGAAAGCGGCCCGATCACAGACTGGCTTAAATCAGAAAAAGAAAAAGCAGGAAAGGTGTCGGCAGATGATTATTTAGAAACACGGCCGATTGCTGCTGAAGCGGAAGCGGTCCAGCGTGCATTGTATTATGCAGAAGTGACAGGATGCCCTCTTCACTTTGTTCATATCAGCTCAGCTGAGGCAATTGAAAAAATTGAGGAAGCGAAACGTAAAGGGATGAATGTGACAGTAGAAACGTGTCCTCATTACTTGCTTTACAACCATAATGCTCTTCGCGAACGCGGAGCTGTCGCAAAATGCGCACCGCCGCTTCGTATGCCAGAAGAACAACAAAAGCTGGTTCAGCTGTTAATTGACCAAAAATTTGATATGATTTCTTCTGACCATTCTCCATGCACAAGCGATTTAAAAGATCCAGAAACATACAATATTTTTCAAGCGTGGGGCGGGATCAGTGGCGGCCAGTTTTCGCTGCTTTCCACAATTGAATTGGCATTAAAACATAATATCCCGTTTGAACATGTTGCTCAGTGGACAGCTTCAAACCCGGCTAAGCGATTCGGGCTTGAAAGCAAAGGGGAAATTAAAGAAGGATTTGACGCTGATATTGCTTTAGTTTCTATTGAAGAACCTTTTGCTGTGACGGAAGAGAACTTCCTGGCTAAAAATAAAATCAGCTTATATATTGGCCATACATTCCCATGCAAAATCGTCAGCACGATAAATCGTGGACAAGTAGTTTATGAGAACGGTGTAATTAGTGAC
>JAPSKG010000067.1 GCA_031177795.1 Domibacillus sp. | reverse complement strand
GTTTCCTTAAAGGGAGGGTAATCATGTGCGATAAGGCGAATATTAATGCTTCGAATTTGTTCCGCCATCCGCAAATCAATCAATTTCACAGTGGGGTTTTTTTCTACATCCACTAACACATATTGGTAAATACCACCGTTTTCAAACGCGTTCCCTGGAGGCTCTGACATAAAACGAGGGGAAATTTTATTAAAGTCAACTGGATATTTTTCATAAACGTCCGGGTTGCCTTCTTTTGTTTTAATCGGTAAAATGCCGCCTTCTCGCTCTTGAAATTGATTAACAGCGGATTGAACTGACTGTAGTTGGTCTTCATAAGGCATCTCATTTTGACTTCGCTTTTCCTGCGGATATAAACATCCACTTAAAAACAGAACCGCCATTAAAACTGGGAAAAAAACGGTTCTTTTTTTTGTTTTCATTTACGCTTCACCTCTTAATTAACCGGTCGGACCGCTTAATACTACATATGCAACAATGAGTCCGCCAACGATCATACACAAATAAGCAAACAACGCTGTAACGCCTTTTAGAATTCCATTGCTGAATTTATAGCGGCTTATATAAATAGAAAAAATAGCAACAATCATCAGCCCCATTCCAGCAAAGGAAACCCACATTTTAAGCATTGATGGTGACATTCTTATTCGTCCTTTCGATTAATCCGATTTGGTTCCAAGTATATTAATTAAATCGTCAAGTTCATGTTTTTTTACACGAGCCATTAATTCATCCACTGCTTTTTTCGGATCCTGCTGCTCAAATAAAATTTGAAAAAGTGCATTCGTAATCGGCATCTGAACATCATATTTTTCCGACAGCTGCTGACCTGCTTTTGTTGTGCGAACCCCTTCAACTACCATTCCCATGCTATCCAGCACTTCATCAAGTTTTTTTCCCTGACCAAGCATGTTACCTGCCCGCCAATTTCGCGAATGAACACTTGTGCATGTAACAATCAAATCTCCAATGCCAGCCAGCCCAGAAAACGTTAACGGATTCGCCCCCATTTTTGTGCCAAGACGTGCAATTTCGGCAAGACCCCTTGTAATAAGTGCTGCTTTTGCATTATCGCCATACCCAAGCCCATCTGAAATACCAGCCGCCAATGCAATGATGTTTTTAAGTGCTCCACCGATCTCAACGCCAATTATATCGGGATTGGTGTAAACCCGAAAATTCTGATTCATAAATAAATCCTGTATTTTTTGTGCAGCATCTGCTGATTTTGAAGAAACCGTTACTGTAGTTGGATGACGAAGGATCACTTCCTCAGCATGAGAAGGGCCAGACAGGACCACCACATCTTTCAAGTTTTTGTCTGGAATTTCTTGTTCAATCATTTCAGAAATACGCAGAAGAGAGTTTGGTTCAATCCCTTTTGAAACATGAACAATGGTAACGGGTGCCTCAGCGGCTTGTACAATTAAGCCCGCCACTTCACGAATTGCTTTGGTAGGAACTGCAATAATAATCGTTTCAGCACCTTGAATTGCTTTTTTTAATGAAGTAGTTCCTTTAATCCGTTCTGGCAGAACAATACCCGGCAAATACCGGCTATTCGTATGTTGTGTGTTAAGTTCATTCATTCTTTCTTCATTTTTCGCCCACAGATAAACATCGTGACCATTATCAGCAAGCACAAGGGCAAGCGCTGTTCCCCAGCTTCCTGCCCCCAACACAGCTACTTTTTCTGTCATATGAAACACGGCCTTTCTGCATTATTTTCTCGCGCGCGCAATAATATGGATCGGTGTTCCTTCAAAATCAAAGGCATCACGGATACGATTTTCTAAAAAGCGGAGATATGAAAAATGCATTAGTTCTGGTTCATTGACAAACACAACAAACGTTGGCGGCTTAACAGCAACTTGTGTTGCGTAATAAACTCGCAGCCGTCTTCCTTTGTCGGATGGAGCCGGGTTCATTGCGACGGCATCTGCAATAACATCATTTAAGACGCTTGACTGCACTCGCATTGAATGGCTTTGGCTTGCCCGGTCAATGTATGGCATTAACGTATGAATACGTTTTTTTGTTTTTGCAGATAAAAATACAATGGGCGCGTAGTCTAAAAATTGAAATTCAAGGCGTATTCTTTCTTCAAACTCACCCATCGTTTTTTCATCTTTTTCAACAGCATCCCATTTATTCACAACAATAACAACAGCCCGGCCTGCTTCATGCGCAAAACCAGCAATATGTTTGTCCTGCTCACGAATTCCTGTTTCAGCATCTAACACGACTAATACAACGTCGGAACGTTCAATGGCTCTCATGGCGCGAAGCACACTGTATTTTTCTGTTGTTTCATATACTTTCCCGCGTTTTCTCATTCCTGCTGTGTCAATAATGACATACTTTTGTCCGTTATACGTATACGGAGAGTCAACAGCATCTCTTGTTGTGCCCGCAATATCGCTAACAATGACGCGCTCTTCACCTAACAAAGCATTGGTTAAAGATGATTTCCCTACATTTGGACGCCCGATTAAAGAAAATTTAATGACATCATCATCGTATGGCTTATCCTCGCCTTTTGGAAAATGTGAAACTACCTCATCCAATAAATCACCAAGCCCAATTCCATGAGAACCGGAAATTGGAAAAATTTCTCCAAAGCCCAGTGAGTAAAAGTCATAAATGTCTGTCCGCATTTCAGGGTTATCAACTTTATTTACGCCAAGAACTACTGGTTTTTTTGAACGGTATAAAATTTTCGCAACTTCTTCATCTGCTGAAGTTACTCCTTCGCGTCCATTAACAATAAAAATTATAACATCGGCTTCATCAATAGCAATTTCTGCTTGCTGGCGTATTTGCTCTAGAAAGGGTTCATCGCTTAAATCAATACCGCCTGTATCAATTAAGTTGAATTCATGCGTAAGCCATTCACCTGTGCTGTAAATGCGGTCGCGTGTTACACCCGGCACATCTTCCACAATTGAAATGCGCTCGCCGGCGATACGGTTAAAAATTGTCGACTTTCCGACATTCGGCCTGCCGACAATGGCTACAGTCCGTCTCATTATTACATCTTTCCCTTCAATGGTTTTTCCATTTATTTTCGTTTTTTTGTTTATTTTGTTCAAAAGAAAACCCTTCTGCCGTGAGAAGGGGTTCAGTCAACATCTTATTTTAGCACATTTCTTTTATGAATCAAATGACACCGGAACCCTGACAGCAAATCGCTCGGGCTTCATGCCACGAGAGCGCAGCCAATGTTCTGTGTGGCCCGATATAACCAGTGGAACAGAATGCAAGTGTTTTATGGACTTTGCCCCCAATGCACACATCATCATTCGAATATCTAATTTCATTTGATTAATATAATCGATTAAGGCTTCTTGACCATCCATCATTAAAATATTTAACAAAAAGCCTGACATTCCGGCGGCCGAGGCTCCAAGCGCCAACGACTTTACCACATCTTCTGCATTTTGCAGCCCGCCAGAAGCAATAATTGTTTTATCAGGAGCGCCTATGGCACTTTCAACTATTGACACGGCAGTTGGTATGCCCCATTGATTAAAAAAAGACATTGAGCGTGTTGCTCTTTTATTTTCTATAGCAGCAAAATTCGTACCGCCGAATCCAGCGGTATCAATCGCGTTAATAGAAAGCTTGCCCAGAAGCTTAGCTGTTTCAAAGCCAATTCCAAAACCTGTTTCTTTTACAATAACAGGAACTTGCACTCGTTCACAAATATCCGCAATTCGCTCCAGTGCATGCCGGAAATCTCTGTCTCCTTCAGGCATTGCCAATTCTTGAATCACATTTAAATGAATTTGCAAGGCATTTGCTTCAATCATTTCACAAACTGCCTGCGCTTCATCTGGCGTTGCTTCTGATCCAATATTCGCGAATATGAAACCGGCTGGATTTGCTTTTCTTGCTGCTACAAACGTTTTGCGCTCTTCTGGATGCCGAATTGCCGACATTTGTGATCCGACAGCCATTGGAATATCACATTCATGTGCCGCTTCTGCAAGCTGCCTGTTAATGTCAGCTGTCGCTTTTCCTCCCCCTCCTGTCATCGCATTTACAAAAATCGGCGAACTCCATTGAAGTCCGCCGATTTCGGTTGAAAGCGATATATCATGGACAGAGGAACCCGGGAGGCTTCGATGCACAAATTGGATATGATCCAATCCGGTTCCTCGGCCTTGCCCCATCGACAACGCATGCTGTATATGATCGATTTTTCGTTCCGCTCTGCTCAAGTATTCATCACCAGCTTATTTTAAGTCTTTTAATTGGTCACCAAGGATATCACCGATTTGAAATCCTGAACTTTCTTATGGCAATTCATATGAATCAAGTTCGTCTTCTTGTTCTTGTTCTTCAAATGCCTTCATGCTCAGTGAAAGACGGTGTTCTTGTTCATTTGCATCCAGCACTTTTACTTTAACCTGCTGTCCTTCTTCTAATACTTCATGAGGTGTTCCAATATGCCGGTTTGAAATTTGTGAGATATGAACCAGTCCTTCAACTCCAGGGAACACTTCAACAAAAGCACCATAGGAAACAAGACGTTTAACTGTTCCGTCATGTTCTGATCCAATTGGTGCACGTTCTGCTATGTTTTCCCACGGTCCAGGCAAAGTTTCTTTAATAGAAAGTGAGATGCGTTCACTGTCTCGATCAATCGACAGCACTTTTACTTTCACTTCCTGGCCTTCTGTTAATACGTCAGAAGGTTTTTCAACGTGGTCGTGAGAAAGTTGAGAAATATGAACAAGTCCATCCACGCCGCCAATATCAACAAAAGCACCAAAGTCGGTTAACCGTTGAACTTTCCCTTCTATTACATCGCCAGCTTGAATATCTTCTAGCACTTTTTGCTTGTTTTCTGCTTTTTCAATATCTAAAACCGCCCGGTGTGATAAAATCAACCGGTTTTTTTCTTGCTCAAGCTCAACAATCTTAAGCTTCATAACGCGGCCTTTATAATCTTCAAAATCTTCTACAAAATGATCTTCAACAAGCGAAGCTGGTATAAATCCACGGATGCCAAGGTCAACAACAAGACCGCCTTTTACCACTTCTTTAATTTCAGCTTCAAAAATCTCGTTTTCTTCAAAGCGACGCTGCATTTCATCCCATGCGGTTTCAGCATCTGCTTTGCGTTTTGACAAAACGTATAGATCATCTTCTTCTTTTGTTACAAGCAGTTCAAGCTCGTCGCCTTCTGTGACGACGTCCGATGCTTTTTCTACGTGAAGGCTTGACAGTTCACTGATCGGAATAATGCCGTCTTTCTTGCTGTCCGCAATTTCAACTTGGACTTGCTTTTCTTCGACTTTCACGACCGTGGCGCGCACTTTATCACCAACGGAGTAGTTATTCACTTCTACCTGGTTCATATCCTCTGTCATATGTAATCCTCCTCAATACAAACTGCTGTCAATTTTTTAAAAATTCTTTCTTCTAACTTCTAACAAATACGCGAATTTGTCAAGTTAGATGCTCATCATGAATGATCTTTAATCAATTTTCCGATGGCATTCATAATTGCCTCTGTTGCTTCTTCTGGAGAAGCTTTTCGTTCACGGAGTGGCTCCAAGTCTACCGGGGGGCCATACACAACTTTTAATTTACGGCCAATTTTATAAGGGCCGATCAGTGCGCACGGTACCACAGCAGCATTTGTTCTTAAAGCAAAAAATCCAGCGCCAGTCATTCCTTTCCCAAGGCTGCCATCCTTTGAACGCGTCCCCTCCGGAAAAAGGCCTAAAACTTGTCCTTCTTTTAATATTTTTAAGCCTGTCCGGATTGCTTCCCTGTCGCTCATGCCGCGTTTCACCGGAAATACATTCAGTCCCTTCATTAATTTCCCCATCCACTTCGTTTTAAACAATTCTTCTTTGGCCATAAAACGAACGGGACGCTCGGATGTAATTCCCACAACCGGTGGATCAAGGTTATCAATGTGATTGGCGCAAAGAAGGACACCTCCTTCTTTCGGAAAATGCTCGAGACCCGACACTTGAATACGGTAAGCAGGCGTCAAAATTGTTTTAACAACCGTTTTTGCAATTGTATAAAAAGTCACCATTGTTTTTCACTCACCTTTGCCACAATCTTCATAATTTCATCTACAACTTGATCAATAGTCATTAAAGTTGTGTTGATTTCAATGGCATCATCTGCTTTTTTCAATGGCGACTCCACCCGTTCCGTGTCCATTTTGTCACGTGCAGCAATCTCCCTTTTTAAATTCTCCAAATCAGATGAAAACCCTTTTTTCACATTTTCTGCATAACGGCGCTTTGCTCTTTCTTCTACTCCCGCCAGCAAAAAGATTTTCACTTCAGCTTCCGGGAGCACACTAGTGCCAATATCTCGTCCATCCATCACAACACCGCCTTTGGCAGCAAGCTTTTGCTGGCGAATGGTCATATCTCGCCTTACTTGACTGTGCCGCGCAACCGCTGAAACATTATTTGTCACTTCATGTTTTCGAATTGCTTCTGTAACATCAATGCCATCAAGAAAAACAACTTGCCCATTTTCTCCTTGTCCCAGTGCAATTTCTGTTTTTGAAAGAAGCTGCCCGAGCGCTTCTCCATTTTCAAAATCTATTTGTTCTTGCAAAGCCTTATACGTAAGGGCCCTGTACATCGCTCCCGTATCAATATAAATATATGAAAGCCGTTCGGCCACAATTTTTGCTGCCGTGCTTTTTCCTGCAGCAGCAGGGCCATCAATTGCAATTTGTAGTTGTTTTTCCATTCTTTCACCTCATCAAAAAATTCTTATTCATTTTATCACACATGACTGAAGACACAAAAAAGAACCCGTGTTGGGTTCCTATTGTTTTTTATTGATTTTAAAAATTCAATCCGTATAACAGCTGGTTATTTAAACTTCATAGCCTGCTTCTGCTTCGGCTAATTTTTCAATCCTTTCTTCTTTTCCAGTATCTGCGTTAATAAAAATACGATAAGATGCTGTACCATTTTCAGCTAAAAATTCATAGCACAGCACGTCTTTCATTTCTTCGTTTGTTACTACCGCTTTGTGCGTTTCCAAAACCGTCAATTTAGGATGCAGTTCTTTTTTCGCTTTTTCTTCTGTTAATGAAGGCTTTTTCACTTTACGCTCTTTTGTGTTTTTCCAGTAGTTCTGCGCTTCAAGGCCCATAACATCCCCTGTGTCCAGAGCTGTTTTCACTACAACAGATTCTGGATAAATTAATGTATCCCCGATTTTTTTCGTGAACGTAAACACACCTGTATGATCGTATTGTGCACTTTCCGTTACTACCATGTTTTCAAATTCGTGCTTTTTCAAAAAAGCGGCCGCTTTTACCGATGCCTCATATAAACTAATTCTGCTTTTGCCCGGTGTTTTATTTACTGTAAAAGTCAGCGGGTATCCCCCTTTTTTCATAATGTCCATGCTTCCTTCTTCACCATCTTGCCCATCTACAACAACTGTGTAAAATGGTACGTCAGCTCCTTTTAAGCTTTGTTCAACTGACGTTACTTCTGCATCCATATTAAAATAACTTTTTGCTATTGAAGCAGCTTCTTTTTTAGAAATTGCTTTTCCTTTTAATCGTTTTAATGCATCATCCGAAACTGATTTTTGGACTTGTGCCGCATTAAAAACATCGGCTTCTGAAAACTCAGATGATTTTCTTTCAATCGTGTTAAACCCATCGACTACTGTATTGTCTTTTGGCTCTTCGCCATTGGCCGTGGCATGTGCCACGTCTATCCATTGCAGATTTTTTTCTAAAACAGTTTGCTGAACGCCCCGCAGCTCTTTTTGAAGATCTGCCGACTGCTTATACAACGATTCAAGCCTTTCATATTCTTTTTCCGTTAACGGTTCACTGTCTAAATCCCGGACCGCTGTTTTATACATAAAATCACCGCTTGCACCCAGGAACTCTTCTGTTTTTGAAAAAGGCATGAAGCCGAGCGGCAATCGGCTGATTGCATTGTGCGCTTCTGAAGTTAAACGCCATACATCAGTTAGAGCCGGTGTTAAATTTGATTTTGAATTCATGGCCAGCGCTTCTCCGGTTTTATCATGAATTACATCTACTTGATAAACTAGTTCATGAAAAGCTTGCTGATAGCCGTTTTCCGCTTCAATCATCAAGGCTTTTTTTTGCTGGTATTGCATGTATCCCCAAATACCTGTTGCTACCAACAAAACAGCCAGCGCCGCTGTTATAAATGAACGCATGATCTTTGCCTCCTATTCACAAAATATGTGCTTGCCGATTCGTTTTATTTGCGGCCGTGACCAGATCCATCCGCTTGTTGCTGTGTCTGGATTAAAATAGTAAAGCGCTTCTCCAGTCGGGTCCCACCCGTTTATTGCATCCAGAACAGCTTTTTTTGCTTTTTCATTTGGCGTAAGCCATATTTGCCCGTCTGCTACAGCTGTAAAAGCGCCTGGCTCAAAAATAACTCCTGACGCCGTGTTTGGAAAAGACTCACTGGCAATTCGGTTTAATATAACAGCGGCAACGGCTACTTGCCCTTGATAAGGCTCCCCCCGTGCTTCACCATAAACTGCATTGGCCATCAGCTGAATATCATTTTGTGAAAAACCAGCTGGTGTATTTACTGATTTTGCAGTTGTTTTGGCTCCTCCATAATAAGTGAATGCCCTACCTTTTCGAATCTGGCTTTTTACATGTGCCTCATCGTATTTTGATGCTTGCTCAAGCTTTCTTTTTGTTGACGCTCCTGCTATCCCATCGACCGGCAGGCCAAAGGATTCTTGAAAGTTTCGAAGCGCTGAATACGTAGACCAGCCGAATACACCATCAATCTGATTGCGGTAATATCCTGTATATTGAAGCCTCGCCTGCAGTTCAATTACGTCGTCACCTTCCGCTCCACGCTGAATAATTTGGTTGGAAAACGCTCCGGTCTGCTGGGCGGTTAATAACAGCATTAACGTCAAAAGCAAAGCAATGCCTTTTTTCCATTTCTGCATTTCATTCACCATCCTAAAGTAATATGGTGATAGTTTGTCATTCCACTTTTTGTTTTATACGCTAAAAAAGAGACTGCCTGACAGCAGTCTCTTTACACCCTTAACCTGTGATATGCTTCTGTTAATAAATGTGCTTTTTTCACTTTCCTTAAAGCAAACCACCATAAAAATAGCATAAACGGAATTATATAGTACATCCAGGTACTTTGAATAAACAATATATAGTCAAAGGAACCATGAAGAAAAAAAGACGCTAAAAAAGCAAAAACAAGCATCTTTTTTTCCGATTTTTTATTTCCAAATTTTGCTCGAGTAAAGTAGTAGCCCATAATCACACCAAACAATGCATGGCTTGAAACAGGCAAAAGTGCTCTTATAAATGCATATTGAACCCCATGTGTAGCAAGATAAAGAACGTTTTCTGCAGTTGCAAATCCAAGCGAAACACTTGTTGCATAAACAATCCCATCAAATGGCTGATCAAAATGGGTATGGGTGTAAATTAAAAAATACAAAACAAACCATTTCATAAATTCTTCTGGTCCTGCGGCAGATAAAAATGCCTGCGAAGCATTTCCAGTAAGAAATTGTTCTTCTTTAAGCACGTATTGCAAGAACATAACCGGAAATGTGATGATCACACCATACAAAAACGATTTTACAACCGTTACAATTGGTTCCGATTCGTAATGATCACGCAAATAAAAAAACACAAGAAGCGCTAGACCGGGTGCAATTCCCGCTGAAAGAATCGGGATCATACACGTTTCCTCTTTTCTTTCTGTTTCTTCCATCGTATCATGAGAGTGGTAGAATGAAAATAAGGAGTATAGTGTATGTTAAAAAAACACATCTTATTGCTGCATACAGGCGGTACCATCTCAATGAAAGAAAACACCGAAACCGGCGGTGTGGCACCCGATGGCGCCAATCCTATCGCATCTG
>JAPSKG010000066.1 GCA_031177795.1 Domibacillus sp. | reverse complement strand
GACCGTACTGGGCTTCGGTTTTTAGTTTATTTAAAAAAGCAAGCGGACGCGGAGATATTATTAAATTACTTGTATAAAACAACAGATTTGCAAGTAGCTTATAATTTTAATATGGTGGCCATTTACAATAAGCGGCCGGTTTTAATGACGCTTCATCGCTTGCTGGATGCTTATATTGAGCATCGAAAAGAAGTGGTGACAAACCGGTCACAGTACGATTTGCAAAAAGCAAAAGCCCGTCACCATATTGTAGCTGGCTTGATCAAAGCTCTTTCTATCCTCGACGAGGTTATTTCCTGCATTCGCGCATCAAAAGATAAGCAAGACGCCAAAAACCGATTAGTGGAGCAGTTTGGCTTTACGGAAGCTCAAGCAGAAGCAATTGTTACCTTGCAGCTATACCGTCTAACCAATACTGATATAACAGCGCTTGAAAAAGAATCAGCTGAGCTTGAAAAAATGATTCAGCAGCTTGAAGCGATTTTAGCCAGTGAAAAAAAACTGGAATCAGTGATTAAGCGCGAATTAAAAGAAATGAAAAAAACATATGCGACAAATCGTCGTACAGTAATTGAAGCAGAAATTCAAGAAATTAAAATTGACCAAAAAGCCATGATTCCAAGTGAAGATGTTATTGTTTCGGTTACACGCGAAGGGTACATAAAACGCACAGGAATCCGTTCTTATTCCGCTTCCGGCGGTTTGCCAGCCATGAAAGAAACAGATGGACTTTTATTTAAGCAGGAAATGAACACAACAGATATTTTGCTCGTCTTTACAAACAAAGGAAGTTATTTGTACATGCCTGTACATGAATTGCCGGATATCCGCTGGAAAGATGCCGGGCAGCATGTTGCAGGGCTTGTTAACGGTTTGAAAGATGAAGCGATTGTCGCGGCTTTTGCTATTCGTGATTTTACCGATCAGAAATTCATTTTACTGGCAACAAAAAGCGGGATGATCAAACGAACAGAACTAGCACAGTTTAATGTTCAGCGGTATTCCCGTCCTTTAACGGCCATGAATGTTAAAGGTGATGATGAAGTCTGTGCCGCCGCTTTAACCGATGGCAGCAGCGATGTGCTGATGGTGACGCATCATGGATATGGCGTAAGGTTTGGAGAAGAAGAAGTGCCGGTAGTCGGGCCGCGTGCAGCGGGCGTCAAAGGAGCTAGTTTAAAAGATGACGATTTCACTGTGGCTGTTCTTGTTTCTTCTGAAGGAAACGAAGCTCAATTTATCATTGCGACCAATCGGGGCGCAATGAAACGCAGCGGCTTTGACCAGTTTGAACGGACAACCCGGGCAAAGCGCGGCGTAGTGATGCTGAGAGAACTTAAATCAAATCCTCATAGAATTGTCGGTGCTGCCATTGATGGGGGAGAACATTCTTATTTCCTTCGCACAAAAAAAGGAAATGATACAGAAGTTGATATTTCGGCTTTGAAAAAAGTTGACCGCTATTCCAATGGATCATTTATGGTAGACGATAAAGAACAAGGGCCAGTCCAGCGCCTTTTGATTACCGAAAAAACAACAGAGTAAAAAACTTTTTGAAAAGCTTATTTCTAAAACCGAGTAACAAAAAATAAAAAAGCCGGCTTTTGCCGGCTTTTTTATTTGCTTGCCGTCAGTTTCAAAAAGTAAATAAAAAGCTTTTCAAAAAATACGTTTTTCCTTATGAGAAGAAGGCTATATTGAAAAAGGAGTAAAAGAAAGGTGAGTAATATGTTTAAAGAGTTTAAAAAGTTTGCCATGAGGGGAAACGCTGTTGAATTGGCGGTTGGGGTCATTCTTGGTTCAGCTTTTGGGAAAATTGTTTCTTCGCTTGTAGAAGATATCATCACGCCGGTAATAGGGCTGTTAATTGGCGGCATTAATGTTTCGAACATGTCTTTTACCGTTGGAAAAGCTGTAGTGAAGTATGGTCAATTTTTTCAAACAGTTATTGATTTCCTGATCATTTCTTTTTCCATCTTTTTATTTATCAAGCTGTTTAATAAAGTGTATCATCACGATAAAAAAGTGGAAGAAGATCCGCCAGTTTTAACAAAAGAAGAAGAACTTTTAACAGAAATCAGAGATCTTTTAAAATCAGAAAAACAGTAAGTACGGCATCCTGTTTTTTACAGGAGCTTTTTTTGCTGTTTGTTTCGAGAAGCGAAGCATTTATCGTGATTCTTTTTGCGAGTATGTGTTAGTATAAATTACTCAGCTGTCTGGTAAACCCCGGTTTTTAAATAAAATGTTTAAAAGTAAGAAAAAAGAAGTTGAAAACCTACAGACAGTAAAAACAAAAACGATTTTGTGGCAGAAAAAGAAAGAAGGAAAAATATGCAAAAATCAATGTCACAATCTTTGCCGCTGCTTTTATTAATGATGAATATGTTTATTGTTATGACCGGGATTGGCCTGGTGATTCCTATTATGCCTGCGGTTATTCATGAATTTGAAGCAGGTGGAAAAACATTCGGGTTTTTAATTGCCACTTTTGCTTTTGCGCAGTTTTTATTTTCTCCGCTTGCAGGAAATTTATCTGATCAGTTTGGACGCAAAAAAGCAATTATTTTTGGGCTTGTTTTATTTTCAGCTTCTCAATTTCTATTTGCTTTTTCTGGCCATCTGGCACTTTTATATGTATCCCGCTTGATTGGCGGAATTGGTGGCGCCTTTATGATCCCATCTATGATGGCGTTTGTGGCGGATATTACAACTGTTGAAAATCGGGCAAAAGGAATGGGCAAACTTGGTGCGGCTATGTCATTCGGGTTTGTAGTTGGTCCTGGAGTTGGCGGATTTTTAGCGGCATTTGGTCTCCATACACCGTTTTTGGTTGCGGGAACTGTTGCAGCAATGTCAGCGATTATTTCTGCTGTTTTTTTAAAAGAGCCTGAAAAAAAAGCTGGTAAAGCAACCATCGCGGAAAAAGATTCTCTTGTTAAACAACTGGCCCTTTCTGTGCAAAAACCTTATTTTATTTTGCTGGTCATGATGTTTACCTTGTCGTTCGGTTTAGCAAATTATCAATCAACTATCAGCTTGTTTACGGATGTGAAGTTTAATTTTAGTCCGGCTGATATTTCTGTTTTAATGATTATAGGCGGATTTGCCGGCGTAATAGTGCAAGGCTTCGTGTTAGAAAAAGTATTAAAGAGGTTTGGAGAAGTAAAAGTGATGAATACGATGCTTGTTGTTGCGGCTGTTTCAATGATCAGCATTTTGTTTGCAACAGGCTTTTTATCCGTCATGATTATTTCAGGAGTGTTTTTTACGGCTGCTGCACTTCTTCGGCCTTCCATTAACACAACTGTTTCAAAAATGGCAGGAAATGAACAAGGTTTTGCAGCCGGCATGAACAATGCATACATGAGTATTGGAAACATGATTGGCCCTGCTCTGGCGGGTGCTTTGTTTGATGTAAATATAGGATTGCCTTATGTTTTTGGAGCTTGTATGATCGTTTTGACTCTTGTTATTTGCTTAAACTGGGCAAAAGAACGAAAGCAAAACAAAATGGCTCATTCAGCTCGTTAAAAAGGTGCGGAAATTTTCCGCACCTTTTTCAAGTTTTTAAAGCAAATTCTACGATATCTTCGGGAACACCAGCTTTAGAGGTTTCGCCTGAAATAAGAGATTCATCGTCATAGCCCCAGGAAGCCCATAATACCCGCAGGCCAGATTTGATGCTGGCATCGATATCCCGCTGTTCATCTCCTACGTAAATCACTTCCTTGGGAGAGTAATCATATTGCTTAAGTAATTTTTTTATTAATTTATCTTTGCTAAAAATGTATTTAGAAGACAATATATCTTTTACATAATGGATGCCGTTTGCTTTCAAGCAGTTTTCAATAATATCACCTGCATTAGAAGAAATAATGGCAACATGAATGCCGTGCTGGTTTAACTTATCAAGCATTTGCTTAATACCGGGAAACAGCGGAAGCGATGCTTGTGATTCACGAATGTACTTGTATAGTTTAGGCGCAGCAAAAGGGATGTTGCGCATCGGAAAGTTTAAATGCTTGCATCTTTCCGGGATGCTCATTTTTTTTAAATCCCCAAGCTCTTCTAATGCAACTTGATTATAGCCTTCTTTTGCTGCGAATGAATTGTAAGCTTGAATAAACACTTGAATAGAATCAGAAATCGTGCCATCAAAGTCAAATATGACACACTTTGCCATATAACTCACTCCTCCAAATAAGGACAGGGGTGTCCGCCTCTTCTGTTAATTTATCACTAAAAAAGAACATTAAACTTAAAAACGGGTTAACTGCTATCATTACCATAACATGTTTGAAAAAAAGCCGCAAAAACAAAGCAATATGCAGGCTTTTCCATAGGTGCGAAGCTTTTAAAAAAGAAACCGGCACTTTAAACGCCGAGAACCGTGAAAAAAATATGCTTTTTTCAAGCAAACTTTGTACACTCGCTGCTTTGCTTTAACTTGCATAAAGGCTCGAATGGTAAACAATAAATGAATAAGGGGGAAAAAAGCGGCAGGCGCTTTCTTAAAGTAATAAATGGGGCTAATTTTCCTTAAAGGCAGGCGGAAAAAATTTAGAGGCATGCTTATAGCAACTTTTTAATTAGCAATGGGTTAAAACCTCTTACAGAAACAAAAAAAGCCCGGCCATTAAAAGTGGCCTGAGCTTTGCCGCTTCTTACATTGCTTCTAACGAATCTCCATCAACCTGTGAAATGACTTTGCTGAACACTTCACCTACTTCTGGCACTGCAGCAGTAATGGAAGCAATCATGCTTAATTGAATAAGCGGATGTGACTCGTAAATACCGTATCTTTGTTTCATGTGATTATAAAGCATCTGAGCTTCCTGATGCTGATGAATGTATTGAACAACTTTTTTCATTTTATATCACCCTTGTATAAGTTTTTGATTATTTACCATTATTATCCCATAAGAATGTAAGCGCTTAAAGTAAATTCGTTCGTCAAATAGTGACAATTATTTTGTAGAGAAAAAAGCCCTGGGCCCGTTTTGAAGGCCAGAGCTTGTTTTTACAGGAAAGATGGGCCGGACAATGGCATATCGGTATGCTGGCTTTACGTGCAAAACGTATGTTTTTAACTGAAAAGCCTATTATCCAAATATTTATGGAAAAACCACTCTCCTGCTGCGATTACAAGTGCAGAAATCAAAGAAGCGGTAAACATATCTGTACTTTCAGGGAAAAAAGTTTTTCCTGCAAACCAAATCACAAAAAAAGCCAGCAAGGCATCAGAAAAGGTGGCAATGACGTTTCTCTTTTTTTGGTTTCCTTTTCGATTCCAGGAACTTGAACCGCGAAAAATAAGTAAATCGCCAAGAAGAAAAGCTGCTACTGTTAAAATTGCGCTAATAAGAAGGGTATCTGAAAAACTTTGTTTATATAGCAAAGTTAACACAACGCCCAAAACAGCAGAAATCATAATAAATTTGATGAAAAGTGCTTTAATATAATTCAAAATAAAATCCCCTTTCTTACGGTTTGGTTGTTTTTTCAAAGATGGGCTTCTGTAAGAAACTGTTTTATTTTGAGCTCTGACATTTCCTGAATTCTTTTTTAAATCATCTTGATCCCCCCTGGTTGTCCTTTGTTGCTATTTATATTCTCTCTATGCTTGCAAATATGCAGGACAGGAGCACTTCAACATAAAGAAAAAGCTTTGTTAAAAAAGGAGGCGGATTTCATCAGTAACTTGTCGCGTGTAAATGGCTTTTCTGCAGTGAAGCTTTATTCCGTAGCTGGCTAATAAAACAAATGAAAAAATTAAAGCTTAAGGATGTAATGGCAGGAGAGGAAAAGAAGTTTATGTTTTTTATTTTTTGATAATTATGTTTAGAAGAGGAGAGGGGCGGCTGTATACAAACTGAATTATAAAAGAAAATGAACGGAATGTTAATGGGTTTAAAAAAACCTAATAAACGTAAAGACGTTTTTAAACTAGCAGACGATTTATGAACTTAACGGGGTTCCAGGCAAAGAGGCGGGGCATTAGCATGGTGCACATCATTATCAATATAAATCTGTCTCTATATGCAAAGATTCATCAGGTGGGTTTTCATCGTGAAAAACAAAGTAAACACGAGCAAATTAAAGAATTTTTCTATAAGGTCCTGTATAACATTCTGCTATAATGTATAATGGCAAATTAAAAGAGAAGGAATGGACTAAATGATTGTAAAAACAGATGAAGAACTGCAGGCACTAAAAAAAATCGGCCGCATTGTTTCGGTTATACGGGATGAAATGCGCATTTTTACTAAACCAGGAGTAACAACAAAAGAAATTGACGAACTTGGCGGGCGCCTTTTTGCTCAATACGGGGCTATATCAGGACCAAAAGGAGAATACGACTTTCCAGGTTTTACATGCATTAGTGTAAACGACGAAGTAGCGCATGGAATTCCAGGCAGCCGGATTATTAAAGAAGGAGATCTTGTTAACATTGATGTGTCAGGTTCTCTTGACGGTTATTTTGCTGATACTGGAATTTCATTTGTGGTAGGAACGGGAGAGCCGATTCTGACAAAACTTTGCGAAGTAGCAGAGCAAGCGTTTGAACGAGGGCTTATGAAAATAAAAGCGGGCACCAAGCAAAACCAGATCGGAAAAGCAGTTGCAAATGAAGCTCGGCGCAATGGATTTGCTGTTATTAAAAATTTAACAGGCCACGGTGTAGGGAAATCGCTTCATGAAGCGCCAGACCATATTTTAAACTATTTTGACCCCTGGGATAACGCTTTACTAAAGGAAGGAATGGTTATTGCGTTTGAACCGTTTATTTCTGAAAAAGCGGATATGATCAAAGAGTCTGGAGACGGTTGGACGTTTAAAACACCTGATGGAAGCCGGGTGGCACAAATAGAGCATACTGTAGTTGTCACTAGAGGTGAGCCAATTATTTTAACAAAGTAACAAGCAAGCATTCCCCATTCGGGCGAATGCTTTTTTAAAACGTAATAGTTACTGTTTACAAATCGGAATGATTACTATAATATAAGGGTACATTTAGTTCTGGAGGGTTTAGCGTGAAAAAAAAAGCAATGATTGCAGCGGGCCTTTTGCTGGCTCTTGCGGCCTGCGGCAACGAAGATAAACCAGCATCAACAGCCAAAACAGAAAATAGTGAACCGATCTCTGTTTATACAACGATTTATCCACTTCAATATTTTACAGAGAAAATTGGCGGCAATACAGTTGAAGTAAAAAGCATTACTCCTACAGGAGCGGATGAGCATTCATATGAACCAACATCAAAAACAATGCTTGAAATAGCTGAAGCCGATTTGTTTCTGTATAACGGCTTGAATCTGGAATCTTACACAGAAAAAGTGGAAAAAACACTTTCGAAAGAAGATGTGGCCATTGTAAATGTAAGTGACCATGTTGATCTGGAAGCAAAACATGAGCATGCAGAAGGTTCAAATAGCGAAGAAAGCCACGAAGAGCATGCAGAAGGTTCAAACAGCGAAGAAAGCCACGAAGAGCATGCAGAAGGCTCAAATAGCGAAGAAAGCCACGAAGAACATGCTGAAAGTGCGGCTAACGAAGAAGAGCATGACCATGGCGGCATTGACCCTCATATTTGGCTGGATCCGTCATTGGCTATTCAAATGGCAGAAGCAATAAAAGATGAACTGACAAATATTAATCCAAAGAAAAAAGAGGTTTACACAAAAAATTTCGAAGCTTTATCAGCTGATTTAACACAATTAGATAAAAACTTTCATTCCATGGTTGCTAATGCTCCTCATAAAGAAATACTTGTTTCGCATGCTGCATATGGCTACTGGGAAAAAGCGTATGGAATTGAACAAATCAGCGTAGCCGGCCTTTCGCCGACTGATGAACCTTCACAAAAACAGTTAAAAGAAATTGCTGATACAGCAAAAAAACATAAGATTCAATACGTTATTTTTGAGCAAAATGTAACGCCAAAAATCGCAGAAATTGTACGAAATGAAATTGGCGCGAAGTCACTTCGTCTTCATAACTTGGCGACTCTCACAAAAGAAGATGTAAAAAGCAAAAAAAATTATTTATCAATTATGAATGAAAACATCGAAACGCTAAAAACAGCAATGAATAACTAAAAAACCGTTTCCGGAGAATTAACGCTTCGGAAGCGGTTTTTTTTGCAAAAATGAAAAAGAAAACGATTGAACTCCATCAATAACACCGGAAGAAATCCACTGGCAAATAACCGCATACACAATCGTTTGCACATCTACCACTATGCCTGCCACCACTAAAATTAATGTATTTATGTAGAAAAGGGAGCGTCCCGATGGCCAGCCATACCATTTTGATAAAATAAGGGCAGCAATGGACATTCCGCCAGAGGAAGCCCCGTATCTAAATAAAATTCCAACTCCAATGCCGAAAACAAGGGAACCGGCAGGAAGGTCTATCCAAACCGGCCCTGCGGGAGAATCAAAAAAAGGAGTTAAAAAGTTAATAACCACAACGGTGGCTGTTACACAATACATAGTGCCAGCTGCGGCCCTTATGCCAAGCCATCTTACAGCCAGTACAATCATTACAGCATTTACTCCCCAGATAGACACAGCATAGGGAGTTTGAAAAAGATGCTCCATGATAATGCTGATTCCTGCTGCTCCGCCAGAAGAAACAGCATGAGGAAATAAAAAAATTGACATGGCTGCAGCTTGAAGGAAAGCACCTAAAGTCCAAAAAATTAATTTCAATATATGTCACCTCTATTTGTTATCATAACGAATGAGTAAAAAGGATTGAAGGACAAGTTTTGACTAGAAAAAAATGGACTGCTAAAATTAAGGGTATACATAAGAGGATAATTTAGTACGAAAATTAGTATTGAAAAAAGGAAAAAACGGATGATAAGTGGAAATGTATAAACAATAGTGGAATGGGGGAGGGATTTTTGTGCCGATTAGCATTGATCGTTTAAAGGTGCCTGATGAATTTGTTTTAACGCAAGAAGAAATTATAGAAGAAGCTGTTCACTATTTAACATTCAGCGGCTGGACGGTGCAAATTGAAACAGCTGCTGGCGGCCATGATATAGCAGCTGAAAAAAACGGATGGACAGCTTATGTGAAATGCAAGGGGTCTCGCGGAAAGCGCCAGCAAGAAGGAATGGTTTACGATAACACACAGCTTCGTTCTAATGCCGGCGACCAAATTGAAAAATTAATGCGCATACAAGAAGAAGCTCTAACACCAAGCTTGTTTATAATGGCAAATCCCGGGCTTGATCGAATGAAATGGGTGATTTCTAAACTGGAAAATGGACTTGATAAGTTAGACATCATCCGAATGTGGATTTATCCGGACGCTTCTGTAAAATGGGATGTTCCACCTCATTTAATGTATATTGCGAAAACACTGGGAATTGAGAAAAATTGAAATATTCAACTTGTGCTTTTTCGTAAATTATGGTATATTAATTACAGTTGTTCGTTCGTTTCAAAAAGAATCACGCAACGTGTTTCATCTTGAAATAGCAGCAAACAGCAAGAAATGATTTTGCGCAGTAAGCGTAAGGAGGACATAACATGCTAGAAGGTAAAGTAAAATGGTTTAACGCAGAAAAAGGCTTCGGTTTTATCGAAGTTGAAGGACAGGACGATGTATTCGTTCATTTCTCAGCAATTCAAGGTGAAGGCTACAAATCACTTGAAGAAGGCCAAAACGTGACATTTGAAGTGGTTGAAGGACCACGTGGCCCACAAGCTGCTAACGTAGAAAAACAATAATTCTGACTAAAAACCATAACAGGTGGAGCTAACGCTTCACCTGTTTTTCGTTTGTATTTTTATAAAGCATATTTTGTAAACGCTGTCAACAGAAAAACGGATTTTTGTCACAAAAATGCTACAAATCCTTTGGGAAAACAGGTGTTTTTTTAAAAAAAACGAGTAAAATAAGTAAGGCAAAGAGATGAAAGAAGAACCAT